>NZ_JAJHVY010000002.1:0-134659 GCF_020861455.1 Bacillus sp. AF23 | reverse complement strand
AATGGATATTTTAAGGAAAAATAAAGGCTGTCGAGATTTTCTCGACAGCCTGAGCACCATCAAGGTGCTAGTTTTTCTTCATTTGTTCTTATTTTTTCAAATAGTTGTAGTATGACTCTTGTCTTTTTAATATATGTCATCGGATATCTTATAAAAGTTTTTATTTCGTCACTAATTTTGTCAACCACTTGTGCTGAAACAATTCCAATAACTTTATTATTAAAGATAACTGGACCTCCACTAAAACCACCATAATTGAATATGTTACCAATCAAATAGTCAAAATCCTTGGGATTCATTGCTACTTTTCCAAATGAATATATAGGTAAATGATAGCCACTTAACTCTGGTTTTAAGCCGCCTAAATCACTGAAAAGTGGGTACCCTATTAAACAAATATCTTCCCCTTCTTTTAACTCTTTATTCAAAAGATACTTAATATCTAACGGCTTGTATCCCGATGCTTCTAAAAATTGTGCAAATCCCCTAGTTTCATTAAAATTCAAAGAAATAATTGCTAAAAAATAGATTCTTCATAAACTATAGGGCGATTTCCAGAACTATTGGAACCTAAATTTTCAATTACATCAGTGCCAATTGTTATATCTGTTGATTCACCGTACAGTCTTCCTTTTAGAATTGTTTTGTAAATATGTCCTGTATCTCTATTGAAAATTAAATGCTTTACAGTTAATAAGTACCTTTTATCTTTATCTTTATCTTTCACGAAAAGAGCAGTACCAGTATCATCTGTGTAATCATCAAGAACACTTAAATATACAACCGATTTCTTTATATTTTCTAAAATCATAATTTCCCTCCCACCTTATTATCGGTGAAAGGAAGGATCAAAGGAACAATTTGCAGAATTTGTCGAAAAAAAGTCCCCTAACTTCAAATAAAACTAGACACGTGTTTGTTGGTCTTTTTTATAGTCAGATATCCCATATCTCCAAGCTGTTCTAACCAACGGAAAATTGTCTTTTCTCCTTTAATTCTGTCTTTAGATTTAAGCCCAGAATTATACATATCCATCAAAGCAAAACGACCTGTCACAAATTCCCCAGGCATCAACTTTATTTTTTGTCTGCCTACAATTTGTTCATGTTCAGTATGTGAAGCCTCTGTCAAACAGATAAGCCACAATCTTAAAAGCTGCGGGTCATTGAAAATTGGGTTACTTCTAATCTTCCTATGTAGCTTGATCCAACCATTCATCTAAATCACCTTGCTCACTTATAAAAATTCAATTCATCACTATAAGCGACTTCTCCCATGAGATAGCGAAAACCGGCAATAAATCCCGAAATAAAAGCGTCCTCGCTCTCGTATGCCGCTTTTGTTGAACAAATCTCATCAAAATCCTGCAGAAGTGGCTTTAATTCCGCCGGCAGCTTCTCGCTTAACCGTGCATAAAGATCGTTCATTCGGTCATTTGCCTTACATGTTTTTTGGGACCATTCGATTTTTTCGTTATCACTGTCTAACCTTTCATGCAGAGACTTGGTTGCTATCAATTTGAGCATAGTAACCATGCCAGCGTCGTAATACTTACCACATACAGTCGTTTTATTTATATCCGATCCGATCTGTTCACCAATAGCAGCTATTTTAGTAGGCGTACCCATTAATTTCATAATTGAATTCTCCCCGCATTTGATTTAAGATTGATATTTTCTTTAAGTCATGGTATTGTCTATCTGAATAAATCAAGAAAAAGTGCGGCAACACTCTTTCTTGACCGTATGTTTGACTCTTACATCTTAGAGTAATGTGAGATTTGGCCGATCCTTCTCTATTGATGCGATGCGGCCATATTCGTCTTTTTCGGCTTTATACACTGGAATCGGTTCTTTAATAACCTCATGTAATATTTTTGAAGTATCAATCTCCCCGCTTATGATTCGATCCATTACACCTCTATAAAAAATATCAAAGAAAACATTATCATCTGGCGACTCAATACTTTTCACAAATACCTCAAGCATGAACCTATCAAAATCTATTTCGTCCGGCATATTGTCAATTGTGTTTTTCATTTCTGCCGCTCTTTCTTTGCTATGGTCTATAGAGAGAAGAGATAATAAATCATTCTTCTTCATTTTCCAGAAACCCATTGACAAGACTAAATGCTTTTCAAGGCTTTCTGGATAAGAGGGACTTAATTTAACTGCTTTTTCAATTTCTTGCTTAATCTCAGCAATGGAATTTTCGCCCATTTTCCCTATAGATTCATTCGCTTCCTCTAAATCCTCAAGCTCGGCTAAAATAGACCACAAGCGCTTGCGATATTTAGAAGCGGTGATTTCTCCGCGATTCATTTCCCGCTGTAATCGCTTGATCCACACCAAGGCGTTATATGGACTATATTTTGAAACAGACATAATTTTATCTACGTTGAAAAATTTACGTAGGTCTCGACTCACTTTTTCAGGAATATCCGCCTCAGTCATGCCAACAAACAAATACATCAAATTAGATTCCGCGATATGATCAACACCACGCCAAAAGCTTTGTATGTGTCATTGATGAAAGCATGAAATTCCTTCGTTACATGATTCACTTCTACTTTTAAAGCTTTGACACGACTATAAAACTCAAATTTATTCATTTTCTCATCCTCCTAAATTAACGGCCGCCATGTTTTAATCCATGCCTTAGCATCCTCAAAATCTAACTTTCTCAAATCCCTGTATGAAGGCACTGCGAAAGCGTCCCTAAAATTGCGATAAATACTTGAAAATAGGCGGCGTGTCCCCTCTGGGCTGTCATCGTATCTATCACGAATTTCATAAACGCGCTTTTTAATTTGCTTTTGGATAACATTTTGTTGAAAGGAGTCGATACTCAAATTGTCTTCAAGTTTGCCTAAACGTTTGTCTTGCTCGTTCTGTTTTTGCTCAAGACGGATCATGTGTTGTAACTGTGGACTCAACTGCGAATAACCAGTTTGTAAGTGGTGCTCCATCTGATTAAATTGGTTTACATAAGCAGCAGTAAACAGGATGCCTTTTTCGCCTGTCATTTTGTTGGCGACCATTTCACAGCCTTGTTTAGTTAGCAAATAATGTTTGTAGAGTTTACCCGTACCCGCTTGGTATGTGCTTTCTACAAAGAAATCATCAGAACGCAATTTTGCGTTTTGACCTATAACTACTAAGTAACTCTCAATGCTCCTTACCAAGTCCGCATGTCTTTTCTCAACCATTTCGGCCACGTCTCGACTATCTACAAAATGTTGTCCGTTTGATTCGATTAAATTTAAAGTGTTATTCAATTTATTTCCTCCCTTTTGGTATAATATTCCTATCAAGATAATAGGAGGTGAAAAGAATGGTAGTTGTTGCAAAAACTCTTGATGATTTCTCACATATCGTTAGGAATCATGGTCTAAATGGAATCGAGCCAGTTCACATTTATTATTCATGCGATTATGAAGATATTGCTTATAATCAAATTGTTGAACCTGGCCGTACATATAAATACACCCTTGCTCTTTTTTCAACGATTCAAACAGTTTTCCATAGTGGAACATTTGAGATCCAATCTGCCAGGGAAGTCGGCCAAACAATAAGTAATTTGAAAAGTGAATTTGGATTCCGTCCTGAGTTATGCCAAACATTAGAATTAATTGATGGAAACATAATCGCTTCAAATTTCATGGATATGGTTTAGTAATCTAATAGCGTCCCTAGGGCGCTATATTTTTTTCAGTAAGATGCTGTTTATCTCTTGTTTAACAAGTCTTTTAGCATATTCGGCAATAACTTGTTCAGTTTTTGGCTTATATCTAAATTGATCTAAACAATGTAGTAAGTCTCCATATGTCTGACAAAATGTTTTGAGTTGTCTAATGAGGTCTTTTGCTGTATTCTCCAAAGCTTCTTCATATTCAACTGATTTGATTTTTACTTTTTGCATTTCCGATCTATAAGGCTTCACTTTCTTTTCTCCTCCCATGGGTGTCCAGTTTTACTGACTTTCTTTCTTATCTCCTTAATTATTGAAGCGACAGGATTAATGCTGTAACAGACAGAATGACACAAATACTACTGACTATAATTCCAATTAAATGAAATCTTCTGCTATCCATTTGATCACCTCCAACCTCTTCAACCTCTGTTGCCGCAGGGGTTGAATTACTTTTAAGATTCATGTTGTAACCTCCATTCTTTCCATTTCCCTGTGTCGAACTTCAATTATTTCTTGTTCCTCAGCCTTACACATATGTACGCAGTATTCTGTTCCTGCGCTGACAAACTCAAGCATCACACGGCCTTTTATTGGCTGTGACCTTTTTGCTATCTTAAACTTTAAACCTGAGTTGTCATTAGGATTTTTTGAAAAAGCAAAAAGCGGTCCACTATTGAACAAAAAATCAATAAAGTTGTAAGATGCGTTAAAATCCAAGTCCGGTTCCGGGTTTATTATTTGAATGTCATTGAGATTCATCGTTTGACCCCTTTCAATTTACAGTCATCAAACTGCAATGTATTGTTTGCGTCTGTCCACGCTTTTTTTACCATTCATCCATAATTTCTTTCATAACTTGTTTAGATTCCTCATAGAACCAAAAACGTTTGCCTTTTTCCTTTCGACGCTCAAGTAGTTTCATCCGTGGATCTCGCAAGAATTCATTTTCTAAGAACGACTTACTCATGCAAGTTCTTTTAGACATCTCTTCAATATCCCAAGTGAAAAGGAGTTGATTCAATGTTTCATCTATTCTTTGAATAATATAACCTCTTATCTCAGACTGATTTATGTTCACTTTTATTTCTGCTATTGGCAATGTTCCTTCTCCTTAATATTATTTTCTTTTTGGTAATTCAAATATCAAATTATATTTGATTCCTTCACAAAAAAAATAAGTCCAATCAAAATCTAAAACGTCTGCAATCTTTTTAGCCTGAGACACAGAAACACTTTGCCCACCATTCTCTATAAAACTATAAGTTTTTGGACTTACTCCAATCTTTAAAGCTACTTCTTTTTGGGTCAGATCCTTATCAATTCGTAATAATGTCAACCATTTTCTTTTCAAAATATCACCTAATTAATAAAATTTAATTTGATTTTAACATCAAATTAAATTTTATGTCAATTATTTCATCAAAAATTGTTTTATTTTTGTTTGAAAAATCAAACGCTGGTTGATATTATAAGTGTATAATTCATATGCGAGGGAGAAATATATGATAAGTATCGGAAGTAAACTAAAGGCTTTACGAGAACGGAATGGCTGGACCCAAAGATATACTGCGGAAAAAATGGGGGTTTCTCCTCAAATGTACAATAATTACGAAAAAAATAAGACAAAACTTTCTTTAGAAAAAACCGAGAAGGTTTGTGATTTATATAATATCTCTTTAGATACCTTAACTTCTGACTATGAAAATTTAGATGAATTCTCAGAGGCTGCTTCAATATTCTCAAACAAGTATAAATATTTTAATGAATCGAAAAACGAAAATGATAAATATACTCCTTTCCTAATACCAAGTTTTACAGGGTTCGGTTATGAGATGGTGGAATTGGCTGACAACTATAATAGTGAAATTGATTACAATAGAAATGAATTTTTCTTCTTTGAAAATAAGGATGCCGAATATTCTCCAGAAAGATTAAAAATAGGGGATTTACTTTATTGTGAGGGTGTTGCTCCAGACGAAGATCCAGGAACTTTGGATACTTATTTAATCTATAATCATCAAGAAGATCGTTACTATGTACGAAGATTTCTCGATTCGAATCTATTCATGGATATAATTAGAAGTGTAGACGATGAAAAAACAAATAAAAAATTACAAAGTATACTTAAACAAAAAAATATAGATGAATTACTTATTTTGATTCCTGATCAATTGGGGAGCCAAAATTTGCTCATTTGTACAAAAGAAGAAATTTCAATACTTGGAAAAGTAGTGTATGTAATTTTTTCGCCAATGGTTGATGCTTTTGGTAGACACGGACTTGATTTTAAAAAAATGGCGAGCAAGAAATTTGAAGATGATTCAAGAAAGATCCAAAACCAGATAAATCATTTAAGACAAACAAACCCAAAATTTCTTAAAGATTAATTCTCCTTTTAATTGAAAGGAGGTGATACTAAATTTAAAAAGCCCCCTTTATTGCGTCTGTCCACGTTAGAAAGGGATGCTATATGAAATTATATAAGTCAAAAAAAGATAACGAATTATTTTATTACTTTAATGCAAAGAAAGAAAAACGTTGGTGTTATAGACACCGGTATTATGACAAAAATAATAAACGTAAGGAAAAGTCGCGGCAAGGTTTTAAAACGGAAAATGAAGCATACAGAGCTTTATTAGAAGTTAAGACAGGGATCATATCAGGTGAAACAAAAAAAGTTGAAAACTCGAATTTAACTGTTGCTGAATGGCTTGATACTTGGTTTGATTCCTATAAAAACCAATGGAAAATCACAACGCAGCTACAAAGACAGAATGCAATTAAATATCAAATGAAATCCTTGTTAGGCAGATACAAACTTGCTGATTTAGATAAGAGCACTTACAAAAGAGTTTACATTAATGAGCTGTTAAAAAGATATAAGCCCAGCACGGTCCTGTTATTCCATCGGCTCTTTAAAGTAGCAATAAATGCAGCAGTAGATGATGAGATATTAACGCGAAATCGTTTTAATAAAATAACAATCGAAAGTGATGAGGTTAGTGATAACTTTTACACAGCCGCGGAATTGAAACAGTTTCTATCTGCTGCAAAGCAATATGAAAATATAACTAATTATACACTCATTTTCTTGCTGTCATATACCGGCATGAGAAAAGGTGAAGCATTAGGCTTAAAGTGGGAGGATTTAGATTTTGATAATAAGACTCTCACCGTTAACAGGACCAGAGATAATAAAGGGGTTCGTTCCCCAAAAACTAAACGTAGCTACCGCACTATTTTAATTGCTGAGGAACTGATTGAACAGCTAAAATTATACCGCAAATGGTGTAAAGAGATAAAGTTCACTTACGGGTTATATTTATCAGATGAGGATTTTATTTTCATCTCTTTTCAAAGCGGGCTACCTGTAACTGATAACACAATCATGTATTCTATGCGACGTCTCTCAAAGAAAACTGGTTTAAAAAAGATAACTCCGCATGGATTAAGACATTCTCACGCGACAATATTAATTAGTAAACGAACGCCTGTAAAAGTCATAGCGGATCGGCTTGGAAATACTCCGCAAATGATTTTAGATATATACGGACATTCTTTCAAAGACTTGGAAGAACAATCTGTACTGGCTTTCGACCAGGCACTCAATTTTTAAAGATTGGGGGAGGTTTTGGGGGAGGTTTTTAAAAAGAGCCCTCTAAAACCTATTAATACTAGGGTTTATAACGTTATTGAGTTCTACTCTCGTTAATCGTTTAAAAAACCCCCTGCCGCTATGCGGTCGGGGGTTTTTTTTCGTCTGATTCTTCTACCGTTTCCTGCTGGACAACACTTTCTCTGGTCTGCTGCTCCCAATAATCCCGCTGTAATCTTTCTTTGGCGATCGTACACATGAGATTCACGGTGAGCTCTCCCTCCTATTGAAAAGGTGGTGAATGGTCGTGTTTGCCCTATCTAATATACTCTTTCCCTCAAATTCCTATGCGCTAAACCAAAAACATCCTTTGCCAATTAAGCAAAGGATGTTTTTTTCTTATTTATATGTGACAAGGAAGTATTTTTTCTTCCCGCGGCGAAGAACAGTAAATTGATCTTCAATGCGGTCTTCAGCAGATAAGATATAGTCAATTTCTGTCTGGCGTTCACCGTTAATGTAAACAGCTCCGTTTTTAATATCTTCACGGGCTTGGCGTTTAGACGGTGACAGTTTCGATTCAACCAGCACATCTACGAGTGACAGTTCTTCAGCGCTGTCTTTTTCTAGAGAAGGCACATCTTTAAAACCGATTTTTACGTCTTGGGCAGAAAGCTCTTTAATATTGCCGCTGAACAATGCTTGGGAAATATTGATCGCTTGCTCCAGTGCCTCGCGTCCGTGAACGAGCGCTGTCACTTCTTCTGCCAGGCGTTTTTGCGCTTCACGCTTTTCAGGTGCTGTTTCAGTTTTTTCAGCATATTCTTCGATTTCTTCCTTTGAAAGGAACGTGAAGTATTTTAAATATTTCACTACATCACGGTCGTCTGTATTGATCCAGAATTGATAGAACTCATATGGAGACGTTTTTTCTTTATCAAGCCAAATTGCGCCCCCTTCGGTTTTTCCGAATTTTGTGCCGTCCGCTTTCGTTACAAGCGGAATGGTAAGACCGAATGCTTTTGATCCTTCTTCTTCAGATTTTCTGATCAGTTCAAGGCCAGCTGTAATGTTGCCCCATTGATCGCTTCCGCCGATTTGCAGCTTACAGTTTTTCTCTCTGTACAGGTTTAAGAAATCATAGGATTGAAGAATCATGTAGCTGAATTCCGTGTAAGAAATGCCGGATTCGATTCTGGAGCTGACTGTATCTTTTGCCAGCATGTAATTGATGCCGAAGTTTTTGCCGACGTCACGAAGGAAGTCGATCACATTCAGGTTTCCGATCCAGTCGTAGTTATTTGCCATAACAGCCGGGTTTTCTGCTGATTCAAAATCAAGAAATCTTGAAAGCTGATTTTTGATTTTTTGCGACCATTCGACAACGATATCAGCCGTATTTAACGTACGCTCAGCTTTTTTTCCGCTCGGATCGCCGATTAAACCCGTCGCGCCGCCCACAAGCGCAATCGGATGGTGCCCCGCAAGCTGAAAACGGCGGAGTGTTAAAATGGGCAGCAGGTGCCCGATATGCAAGCTGTCTGCTGTCGGATCAAAGCCTGAGTACAGGCGGATTTTTTCTTCGTTCAGCTGTTTATTCAGTCCTTCTTCATCCGTCATTTGCTGAATCAATCCGCGGAAGGATAAATCTTCAAGTAAGTTTGTCATGAGATAAAGCTCCTTTTTTAATAAAATAAAAACGCCC
This sequence comes from Bacillus sp. AF23, assembly GCF_020861455.1. Lineage (NCBI taxonomy): Bacteria > Bacillati > Bacillota > Bacilli > Caryophanales > Bacillaceae > Bacillus > Bacillus sp. AF23. Next base: position 125,666 of record NZ_JAJHVY010000002.1, on the reverse strand, counting down.
CTTCGTGTAAACGAAGGGACGATTGATTATCGCGGTACCACCCTACTAATAAGAGCATACATGCAGCTTTTCGCTCTTATCACTTTGCCTGATAACGGATCAGGTCCGTTCTTTCACTACTGAAAGCCTGAGCGGCTTTGTTTGCAAAAGCGGTTCATGAGTGTATTCGATATATCCGTCTGTGCTGATTTTCACCGGCCATCAGCTCTCTGGAACGTAAGGATATTCTACTTGTCTCAATCTTTACCTTTTCATATGAAGCTATATCATTTTTAACATAAATAAAATCCCGTGTCAACGGCGCCTTTTAATCCTCCATCGTTGACAGGTCTCCGGCCGGAAGATTCAGCTCCCACGCCTTAAGCACACGTCTCATAATTTTACCGCTCCGTGTTTTTGGCAGCTTATCCTTAAATTCAATTTCACGCGGAGCCGCATGAGCTGCAAGGCCTTGTTTGACAAATTGGCGGATTTCTTCTTTCAGTTTATCAGACGGCTCAAACCCTTCTCTGAGAGCGATAAAGGCTTTGATGATTTCGCCGCGCACGGGATCAGGTTTTCCAATGACCCCCGCCTCCGCAATTGCCGGATGTTCGACAAGCTTGCTTTCCACTTCAAATGGCCCGACACGCTCACCGGAGGTCATGATGACATCGTCCACTCTGCCTTGGAACCAAAAATACCCTTCATCATCCATGTAGGCAGAATCACCCGACACATACCATCCGCCAGGCATAAAATAAGATTCGTATTTTTCAGGGTTGTTCCAAATCGTGTGCATCATAGAAGGCCAGCCCTTTTTAATGGCGAGGTTCCCCATTCGATACGGCGGAAGCTCGTTCCCCTGATTGTCAACGATTGCTGCTTCTACACCGGGAATCGGTTTTCCCATCGAGCCTGGTTTAATATCCATGCAAGGATAGTTGCAGATCAGCTGGCCGCCCGTCTCTGTCATCCACCATGTATCATGAATCCGTTTATGAAAAACTTTATGACCCCATCTGATCACTTCCGGATTTAAAGGTTCACCGACACTCAGCACATGGCGGAGTGAAGTCAGATCATATTTGGCAGCCATCTCATCTCCGGCTCCCATCAGCATTCGAAAGGCAGTCGGCGCGCTGTACCAGACGTTTACGCCAAGCTGCTCAATCGTTCCATACCAGCTTTCCGGGCTGAATCGTCCGCCGACAATAACATTTGTCGCTCCGTTCAGCCACGGCGCAAAAATCCCGTACACCGTTCCAGTCACCCAGCCTGGGTCGGCCGTGCACCAGTAAATGTCCTCTTCCTTTAAATCAAGGACCCACTTTCCTGTCTGATACTGCTGAACCATCGCCTCATGGACATGAAGCACACCCTTTGGCGTACCCGTAGATCCTGATGTATAGTGAAGCAAATAGCCGTCTTTTTTGTCCATCCATTCAATGTCCAGTCTTGTGCTCTCATGCTTTGCCACTTCATCATAATGAATGATGCTTGTTCCGCTCTGTTCAGCCTGGCCGCCGACTATGAATATATGCTGTAAATCAGGCAGCTTGTCAACCGGAATCCTTTCCAAAAGCTCAGGCGTCGTGACAACAACCTTTGCCTCGCTGTTTTGAAGCCGGTCCTTAACAGCCCCCTCCATAAACGCTTCAAATAACGGCCCGGCGATTGCGCCGATTTTGATAGCGCCTAGCATAATAAAATAAAGCTCGGGTGATCTCGGCATAAAAATAAAAACGCGGTCCCCTTTTTCCACATTTCCATACCGTCTCAGCACATTCCCGGCTCTGTTTGTTTCTTCTTTCATTTCTTTAAATGTGTATTTTTCATCCCGTTTTGCGTCCTTATAATAAAGTGCTACTTTGTTTTTCCGAAAAGATTCGGCGTGGCGGTCTATCGTTTCATAAGCCGCGTTCAATTTCCCTGTCTTATGCCAAGAGAAATGTTTCTCCGCTTCGGACCAATCAAATTGCCGATACGTTTCATCGTAGTTTTCTAGGTTATGATCCCCCTCTATCGCTGGCAACGCTTTCAAATTCATGTCCAAACATCCCCCTTTGCTGAAGTTGTCACATTTATTATAGTATATATTCATATTCTTCTCAATTTTTAAAATATAAACCATGTTGAAAACGCTTTATAATTTGTTATTCTTAAAGGAGGCATGTATTTTTTATAGAAATTGATGGGACGGTGAATCAGTGGAACATCATAAAACATATCACTCTGCAAACATCAAAACAGCAACCGGCTCCTTACTGATAGAAGGGCCTGTCTCTCCAGAAGACTTGGCAGGTTATGAGTTTCATAAGGATTTGACCGCATTTCGGCCGCCCCGGGAACAGCATGAAGCATTAGTCGATATTGCCGGCCTTCCTGAGGGACGCATTATCATTGCCAGAGACGGCCAGGCCATTGTCGGCTATGTGACGTACCTATACCCTGATCCGCTCGAAAGATGGTCAGAAGGAAATATGGAGGATTTGCTTGAGCTCGGAGCCATTGAGGTGGCACCGGAATACCGGGGATGTTCTGTCGGAAAAACACTTCTGACCGTCAGCATGATGGACGAACAAATGGAGAACTACATTGTGATGACGACAGAGTATTACTGGCATTGGGATTTAAAAGGGATGAAAAAGGATGTGTGGGAGTACAGAAAGATCATGGAGAAAATGATGAACGCAGGCGGATTGGTCTGGTTTGCCACCGATGAGCCCGAGATCAGCTCCCATCCTGCGAACTGCCTGATGGCGCGCATCGGAAAAAACGTCAGCCAGGAATCAATTGAACGATTTGACAGGCTTCGTTTTTATCATCGTTATATGTATTAACTGACACTGACAAAGGGGAAAAGATAATGATTGTTGAGCAAATCATGAAAAAGGATGTCATCACATTAACGAAAACGGATACGCTTGAAACGGCAATACACAAGCTGAAGGAATTTCATATCAGGCATTTGCCTGTTATCAATGAAGACCGTCATGTGATTGGAATGATTACAGACAGAGATATGAAACAGGCCAGCCCCAGCATTTTTGAAGAAAGCAAACGCAGCCGTTTTCTCACACGAAGCGTTGAATCCATTATGAAAAAAGACGTCGTGTGCGCCCATCCGCTTGATTTTGTTGAAGAAATATCAGCCGTTTTCTATGAGCATGGCATCGGCTGCCTTCCAGTCGTGCAGCATCAAAAGTTAATCGGCATTCTGACAAAAACCGATTTGCTGCGGACTTTTGTGAAGCTGACAGGCGCTGACCAGCCCGGATCGCAGGTTGAGATAAAAGTAAATGACATCACAAAAAGCCTCGCCGATGTCAGCGGCCTCTGCCAAAGACTTCAGGTCAAAATACTGAGCGTTCTTGTCTATCCCCATGACGATTCCGGCGCAAAGGTGCTTGTATTCCGTGTCAAGACGATGAATCCGCTGCCGTTTTTGCAGGAATTGAAAAAAAACGGACATCTCATCGTATGGCCGTCAGAGCACAGGGATCAGCTATGAGGGACAGTGTGTTTATTTATTCTCCCTCTTATCAGACTTATATGTTTCATCAGGAGCACCCCTTTAATCAGCAGCGTGTTCTGCTGACATATGATTTGCTCAAATCGATGGATGCCTTTGACGAGGGGGATATCGTCAGTCCGCGGCTTGCTGCGCAAGATGAGCTGGCACTTGTGCATACGGACGATTATATTCAGGCAGTACAGCTTGCCGGCGCCGGAAAACTTCCACCCGAAGAAGGGGAAAGCTACGGGCTCGGCACTGAAGATACACCCGTCTTTGCAGGCATGCATGAAGCGGCCTCGCTATTAGTCGGCGGAACCTTAACAGCTGCGGATTATGTCATGTCTGGACAAGCACTGCATGCTGCCAACCTTGGGGGAGGCCTGCACCACGGGTTTCGAGGAAGGGCTTCTGGATTTTGCATATACAACGACAGCGCTGTAGCGATTCAATATATTCAGAAAAAATATCAAGCCAAGGTGCTGTATATTGATACGGATGCCCATCACGGAGACGGTGTGCAATTTGCGTTTTATGATAATCCCAACGTATGCACCCTGTCCATTCATGAAACGGGACGGTATTTATTCCCCGGAACCGGTCAGATTCAGGAAAAAGGCAGCGGAAAAGGCTACGGATATTCCTTTAATATCCCGCTTGATGCTTTTACGGAGGATGATTCATTTATTGAGGCTTACCAGACAGCAGCTTCAGAAATCGCCGCTTATTTTCAGCCGGATGTGATTATCAGTCAAAATGGAGCTGATGCCCATTACTACGATCCGCTGACGCATTTGTCGGCAACGATTGCCATTTACGAACAGATTCCGCGGCTTGCTCACGCTTTAGCGCATCAATATTGCGGCGGAAGATGGATCGCCGTCGGAGGAGGCGGATATGATATTTGGCGTGTGGTGCCCCGTGCCTGGGCCCGAGTATGGCTTGAAATGAAAGGGATCGATCCGGGACATGACATTCCATCTGAATGGATCGCAAAATGGCAAAAGCAATGCCCAGTCACCCTTCCGTCCAGCTGGAGCGATCCCGCCGATTTATATCCGCCGATTCCACGCAAGCCAGAAATTACAGAAAAAAATGCCCAAACCGTCAGCAAAGCGTTATATGCGATACGTTCAGAGCGTCAGGAAAAAACAAAATAAAAAAACGACCTTCACGAAGAGGTCGTTTTTGATTTTTTGATGACGATTTCTACACGTCTGTTTTCCTTCATGTGTTCATTTGTTTTGTTATCCTTTACAGGCTTTGTATCCGCATAGCCAACAGCGATAAACCGTTTCGACGGGAGTTTCTCTTTTGCTGTGAAATATTGAATGACTCCGCTTGCCCGTGCTGCGGATAGCTCCCAGTTGGACGGATACCTGTACGTTGAAATATTTCGGCTGTCTGTATGGCCCTCCACCTGAATATCATTTGGAATAGTCTGAAGAAGGACTGCAATTTGGTGAAGAAGCGTTTCGGCATTTTCCAACACTTTAGCCTCGCCTGAATCAAACAGCACCGCTTCCTGAAGAACGAGCACGACACCGCGTTCATCCCGCTTTGCTGTCATTTTCGCATTCAGCTGGTGCTCTTGAATGTATGTATTCACTTTTTGCAGCAGTTGATCCTGCTGATTCTCTTGCTTCTTTGCATCAGATGACGGCGTGTCTTTTTGATCGATGGCTGTTTGGTCTGGCTGAAGCCCGCTGCCTTCCTTTTGGATTGAGTCCACCGCTGCTTTAAATTTCTGCAGATCGATCTGCGACATCGAAAAAAGTAAAATAAAGAACACAAGGATCAGCGTCACCAGATCTGTAAAGGTGACCATCCAGCCCGAGGATGATTGATTGTTTTTCCCGTTTCCATTCCTTCGTTCAAAGCGGTCTCTTCTAAGCTTCATGTACAGATCCCTTTTTTGTCTTTACTTGACTATGCTGCTTCCGCCATTCTTCCCGAGAACTGAAAACGACGAGCTGGCTTTCCAGATTGCGCGGATTTTTCCCGGATTGTATCCCGATGATACCTTCCACCATCACCTGTTTGATGAAAATTTCACTTTCTGTTTTTTCTTCGAGCTTAGCCGCAATCGGGTTAAATACCATGTTTGCCAGCAATGATCCGTATAAGGTCGTCAAAAGTGCAACAGCCATATTCGGACCGAGCATATCAGGGTCATTTAAGTTTTTGAGCATCAGCACCAGCCCGACCAGTGTCCCGATCATGCCCCACGCCGGAGCAAATTCCCCCGCCTTCTCCAAAACACGCCGGCCTTTGCGGTGCCGTTCCTCCATTGCTGCAATTTCTGAATCCATGACAAGCCGAATCGTTTCTTCATCCCAGCCGTCAACCGCCAGAAGCAGCCCCTTTTTCAAGAATGGATCTCTGATTTCTCTGGCCTGGTCATCCAGTGATAAAAGCCCATGTTTTCGCGCATGATCGGAAAGGGATACGAAGGTTTTCACAAGATCTTTTACATTGTCTTCCTGGCGGATAAATGCCTGTTTTAACACAGTGGGCGTTTTTTTCAGCTCTCTCGGCGGAAAACTGATAAAAACAGCGGCGCAAAGCCCTCCTGTTACGATAAAGAAAGAAGTCAGATCTAGAAAAGAGCGGAAACCGCTTATTCCCGATCCGGAAATAATTCCAATCACAATAATAATCGTTCCTAACACAAAACCAACAGGTGTAAGATAATCAAAACGTTTCATCATTTCTCCTCACTCATACGAAAAAAGCAAGAATCCACCTTAGAGGTGAAGCTTGCTTTCTTGTTTTTCTTATGACTTGGTTGACTGTCTTAACTCTATGCGATGCGGCAATTCGACAATATGCTCTTCCACCGGCTCTTTATTCATGAGCTTTGTCAGCAGTCTCATGGCAACCGCGCCAATATCATACGTCGGCTGAACTACTGTTGAAAGCTGCGGCCGAACCATCAAGCTTAATCTCGTATTATCAAAGCCGATAATGTCGAGATCCTCAGGAATGGACAGGCCTTGATCCTGTGCGGCATGAATAATGCCGAGCGCCATTTCATCAGTTGCGGAAAGAATCGCTGTCGGTTTTTTGTCCAGGCTCATGAGATGCTGAAGCGCCTCAAGTCCGGAATCATACGTGTAATCACCTTCAGCGACAAATTGTTCATTAAACGGAAGATTCGCCTCTTCAAGCGCCCGTTTGTAGCCTTGCAGTTTCTTTGAGCGGTTGATCGGTTCTGTCATCGGGCCGGAAACAAATGCGATATCAGTGTGCCCCTTATCAACCAAAAGCTTCACCGCGTCATAAATCGCCTGCTCGTAATCAATTGCGACTGATGGTGTTTCACCTTGCTCTTCAACAGAAGCGGCAAGCACGATCGGCACTGGCGAACGCTTAAATTCCGCTACATGCTCGTCCGTAATGTTTCCGCCCATAAATACGATGCCGTCGACCTGTTTGCCGAGCATTGTGTTTAATAAGTGCAGCTCTTTCTCCAAGTTTTGGTCAGAGTTGCTCAAAATGATGTTATATTTATACATTGTCGCGATATCTTCAATTCCGCGCGCAAGCTCTGAATAGAAAATGCTTGAGATATCAGGAATGATGACACCTACAGTTGTTGTTTTTTTGCTTGCAAGCCCTCTTGCCACCGCGTTTGGACGGTAGCCGAGACGGTCAATGGCTTCCAAGACTTTCTTTCTCGTTGTCGGTTTTACATTCGGGTTTCCATTCACGACACGGGAAACGGTTGCCATGCTTACATTAGCTTCTCTCGCTACGTCGTAGATCGTAATATTGCTCATCCTAAAACCACTCCTTTTACTGGATACACTTATCCTTATCTATAGCATAAACACTTTATGTAGAGAAATGTCATAATGTCCGAATTTATGTCGTTTATGATTTGTAAGCGTAAGTCAGTAGTCTACATTATTTTTCATTATTCATCAAATTTAAATACTTCTCATGAAATTATACACGTTTTTATAGATGATGAAAACGTATACTTGAGTTTTATAATTAAATAAACGAGAAAGCGCAAAAAAAAGGCCGCATATGCGGCCTTTTGTATTGATCTCATTCCATTAGGCGTTGACTTTCACCATTGGTTTCAGTTCATTCAGCCATTTTTCGAATTCAGGGATCGCCATTTGCTGAGCAGAGTCAGAAAGTGCGACTGATGGATCAGGATGAACCTCTGCCATTACGCCGTCAGCACCGATCGCTAAAGCGGCTTTAGCTGTCGGAAGAAGGAGGTCGCGGCGGCCTGTTGAATGCGTCACATCAACAAAGACCGGCAAATGCGTTTCCTGTTTCAGAATTGGCACAGCTGAAATATCGAGCGTGTTTCTCGTTGCTGTTTCGTATGTTCTGATACCGCGCTCACAAAGGATAATTTGATCATTGCCTTGTGCCATAATGTATTCAGCTGCATTGATGAATTCCGAGATCGTTGCAGCAAGTCCGCGTTTCAGAAGGACAGGCTTTTTCACGGAACCTGCAGCTTTCAGCAATTCAAAGTTCTGCATATTACGCGCACCGATCTGAATTACATCAATGTAGTCAAGCGCTTCTTCAATATGAGCCGGCGTTACGATTTCGCTGATAACAGCCAGATCAAATTCGTCCGCTACACGTTTTAAGATTTGGAGTCCTTCTACACCGAGGCCTTGGAAATCGTATGGGCTCGTACGAGGCTTAAAGGCTCCTCCGCGGAGAATTTTAATCCCTTGTTTTTTAGCAGCCGCAGCCACTTCCGCCACCTGCTCATAGCTCTCAACCGCACATGGTCCGACGATAAATCTTTGCTGGCCGTCTCCGACTTTTTCACCTTTGATATCAACGATTGTATCTTCAGGTTTTTTCTTACGGGAAACAAGCAGCGCTTTGCTGTGATCTTCCTCCTGAAGCTCTAAACCTGCTTTAAAGATTTCTTTAAAAATGTGCTGGATAGTAGAATTTTCGAACGGTCCGTCATTGTTTTCAATGATTTTATTTAACATTGTGCGTTCTCTGACAGGATCAAAGCGATTGACACCTTGCGCTTCTTTCGCTTTACCGATCTCTTTCACAACATTTCCGCGCTGGTTGATTAATTTTAAAATTTGCAAGTTTAATTCGTCTGCCTGCTGCCTTAGAAGCTCTAATTCTGTGTTGCTCATTTTTTTCATCCTTTCCCTGCACATTCATTTTTTATTTTGTAGTTAACATGCATCTTACTATAAGTAAAACCAAATGGAAATACTGAAATACAAAATTTTTAAAAAAGTCTACTTTATTACCCAAACGCTTTTAAGTGATAAAGTAATGTATGATGCTATCGTACATGATGTGAAGAAAATGATCAATAGTTTTTTTCAAAAAAAAAAGCGCCAGATCATATCTGGACGCTTTTTTCTAGGACAGATGCTGCTCAATCGCCGCTTCTGTAATTTGTGAATGTGAGGTATGCCACTTTACTTCACCGTTTTGGATCACGAAAACTTGAGGGCTTTCGTGCTTGACTCCGTATGTTTCTGCGATGAAATTTGACAGGGGCCGTGCCTCTTGTACTTGCAGATAGTAAGCCGGCACTTCTTCATGATGATTTGCAAAGGCATTAAATTCTTGAAATGCGGCTTGGCTGATCGGGCATGTTAAGCTGTGCTTAAAAAACAAGAATGTGCCTTCCTTTTCTGCAATACGCTTAAACTCTTCCTCAGATTGAATTAGCTGTTTTGCCATTAGTCAAGTCTGCTCCTTCCGGGCTCAGCGGTTGATGTGCTCGGCCTGTTTTTGTGCATCTTTCAGCTCGTCTTTTACGTCTTCTTTCGTTTGGAGGACTTGATCTTTTGCTTCGTCAGCCGCCTGCATTGCTTCGTTTTTCATATCTTGCATAGCAGATGATGACTCGGTATTTGCAGATTTTGAACGGTCTCTTAAATCTTTGACCTTGTTCATGATCTGTCCTGACTGATCGGCAACAAGCTGTGTGATGTTAGATGTTTTGTCTTTTGCAATGCTGACATATTGTGTGCCTTTTTCTTTTGCGTCTGCCGTCATTTTATCTGTTTTATCCCGCAGAGCAACAGCTTGATTTCCGAGATCGTCGCGTAGTTCTTTCCCAGATTTAGGTGCTAGGAAAAGCGCAGTGGTGGCTCCGATGATTCCTCCGATTAAAGTACCGATTAAAAAATCTTTACTATTAATTCCATCTTTGCTCATCATTATTCCTCCTCAAAGTGTTTTTCTCTCTTAAAGAGCTGATTTCTTTCGCTTCCACTTCTCCCAAATTTCCATTGCTGCTTGGCTCCAGGTGACAACCTGATTGATTTTATCTTGGTTTTCTCTCACTGATGCCGATACAGACCCTGCCGCCTGCTTCATTGATGTATTGAACTGCTGTACAGAGGTTCCCACCCCTTGAACAGCATGAACGACCGTGTTCAGCTTTTCTGATTTTTCCTGAATATCTTCAGCCAAGCGGTTGGTCTTATGTAAAAGCTCGGCAGTTTCAGTGGTAATGCCTTTCATTTGTCCCTCCAGCCCTTCGAGCGTGGATGCAACATGTTTTAATGTCAGCTGCAGTGACTTTAGTGTTTTAGACAAATAGATCACTAAAACGAGAAATGCTACTGCGATTAGTGCAACGCTTAAATAAAGAATGATAATCATCTTAAACCTCCTTGCTGCAAGATATACTGCTGTTTACCCGATTTGTAAAATCATAAACATATCTGTTGGGCTGTATACATATTATTCTCCATTACATTTGAAAAATCCTTTAAGAGGATGTCTCTTCAGATAAATAAAAAGCAGTGAAATCACTGCTTTTTATTATGCCATGACGTTTTCGTAGGCTCTCATATATTTTTGGATATCTCCTGCTCCCATAAAGATGAGAACGGCTTTATCATGGGCTTTTAAAACAGATGTATCTTCTTCTGCAATCAGCCTGGCATTATGAATTTTTCCCTGCAGGTCGCCGATCGTCAGCTTTCCTGCGTTTTCCCGGGCTGACCCGAAGATGTCGCATAAATACACACAGTCTGCCCCGCTCAGGCTTTCAGCAAATTCATCAAGGAATTGCTGTGTCCGCGTAAATGTATGTGGCTGGAATACCGCAACGATTTCACGATCAGGGTATTTCTGTCTTGCCGCCTCAATCGTCACTTTTATTTCTGTCGGGTGATGAGCGTAGTCATCAATTAACACTTGGTTTCCGAGCTGTTTCTCATTGAATCTGCGTTTGACGCCGCCGAATGATTTGAGGCCATGTTTAATAACGCTGGCGTCAATTTCTTCATAATGGCACAACGCGATGACCGCCAATGAGTTCAATACATTATGATGGCCGTACGCAGGAATATAAAATGTGTCATAGAATGTATTGCGGACAAAGACATCGAAAGTTGTCCCTTCTGTGCTTTTTACGATGTTTCTCGCTTGAAAATCATTTTCTTCTCCTGTGCCGTAATAAACGACAGGCACATTTGCATGGATTTTCGGCAGATACTCATCATCCCCGCAGGCAATAATGCCTTTGTTAACTTGAAGAGCCATTTCCTGAAAAGCGTCAAACACATCGTCAATATTTGAGAAGTAATCAGGATGATCAAAATCAATATTCGTCATAATCGCGTAGTCAGGCTGATAGCTTAAGAAATGGCGGCGGTATTCGCACGCTTCAAATACGAAGTATTCGCTGTTTTCATTTCCTTGGCCTGTTCCGTCCCCGATTAAGAAAGACGTCGGTTTTGCGTTTTGGATGACGTGAGCCAGCAGCCCCGTAGTCGACGTTTTACCGTGCGCACCAGTAACCGCGACACTGGTGAATTTTTTCATGTAGTCACCTAAAAACTTATGATAACGAATCACCGGAATTCCGTCAGACATCGCTTTTTCAATCTCAGGGTGCGTGTCTGGGAATGCGTTTCCAGCGATAACTGTCATGCCGGGTTTGATGTTATCCGCGCTAAAAGGAAGAACAGTGATGTTTCTTTTTTCAAGCGCCGTTTGTGTAAAAATGAATTTTTCGATATCCGATCCTTGGACAGTATATCCATTATCATGAAGTATTTGGGCAAGCGGACTCATACCCGTCCCTTTTATTCCAACAAAATGATAAACAGTCATAATTGTACCTCCAACAAACGTCTATCTGTTCCCCAGTATATGACGTTCATTTCAATTTGCGACCGCGGCGGCTGAAAAGCCGCCTGACGGCGTATCCTTATATTTTTTGTTATGTTCAGTATCCGGTTATTTCTTTCCGATTAAACCTGAATATCACGATTTCTATGCCCATTTGCTGTAAAGCGGCATAGCTGTTAAATGCTCTATCCATTATCATACCATGTTTGCTGTGAAAATGAACCTATATTATTCGTTTATTAAATCACTTGCAGTGATCAGCACCTCTCGAGGCTTGCTTCCTTTTGCCTCAGAGATCATACCTTCCGCTTCCATCATATCAATCAGCCTTGCAGCCCGATTATATCCGATTCTGAATCTTCTTTGCAGGCTTGACGTGCTTGCACTGTTTTGCTCAACAACAAATTCGCACGCCTCATAAAACAGCTCATCCTCTTCCTTTAAGGCAGAGCCTTGTCTGACCAATTCTTCCTGTTCGAATAAATAAGCTGGCGGCAGCTGGTTTCTGACATGGGAAACGACACGGTCAATTTCCCGGTCCGATACAAAGTTGCCTTGAAGACGCACCGGTTTTCCAGAACCGTTCTCTAAAAAGAGCATATCTCCTTTGCCGAGAAGTTTTTCCGCACCAGCCATGTCAATGATTGTTCGGGAATCAACCTGGCTGGAGACAGAAAACGCAATTCTCGTCGGGATATTCGCTTTAATCAGACCGGTAATGACATCGACTGACGGACGCTGAGTCGCGACTAGCAAATGGATTCCGCAGGCTCTTGCTTTTTGAGCAATCCGGGCAATGCTTTCTTCTACATCATTTGGAGCTACCATCATCAAGTCGGCAAGCTCGTCAATGACCACAACTAAATACGGCAATTTTTCGCCCGTTTGGTGATCAGAGGTTAATTGATTAAAACGGTCAATATCGCGAACACCGGAATGGGCAAACAGTTCATAGCGGCGCTCCATTTCCTCAACGACCCATTTTAAAGCAGCTGTAGCCGCTTTGGCGTCGGTAATGACAGGGCTGACGAGATGAGGAATTTTGTTGTAAGGCGCAAGCTCTACCATTTTCGGATCAATCAGCAGCACCTTCACTTCGCTCGGATCAGCTTTATAAAGCAGACTCACTAAAATCGTATTGATGCACACGCTTTTTCCCGATCCTGTAGCTCCGGCAATAAGACCGTGCGGCATTTTCTTCAGATCAATGACAACAGGATTCCCCGAAATATCCAATCCAAGTGCTGCCGTAAGCGGTGACGTGCTCGTCCTGAAAGCAGAGCTGCGAATCATTTGGCGCAAATCAACCACCTTGCTCGTGCGGTTCGGCACTTCAATTCCGATCGTGTTTTTCCCCGGAATCGGCGCTTCTATTCGAATATCTCTGGCGGACAGGCTGAGTTTAATGTCATCAGACAGGTTGGTGATTTTATTCACCTTTACACCCGGTTCAGGGTGTACTTCAAATCTTGTGACTGACGGCCCTTGCGTTACATGTACCACATTGGCCCGAACGTTAAAGTTTTTCAAAGTTAAATCAAGCAGCTGACACTGGTTTTCTATCCACGCAGAATCGTCCTGAACTTGTGCTGGCGGCACATCGAGCAGTGCGACATTTGGGAACACATAGCTTCCGCGGCGCTCCCCTGCTTTTTGCTGTTTATGCGCATCGCTTTTCAGCATCATAACATTAAAAGGAACAGACGGTCCCTTCTGAAGTGCTGGACTTCGTTCAGGATTGTTACCCGACTTCTCGGTTCTGTTCTGCTGTTCTGCTGGGGCCGTGCGTCTTTCACCCGCAGAAACTTCTTCCTCCCGGCTTTCATCCGCCGCAGAATGGGATTGAGAATCCTCTTCTGTGCTATGTTCTGGTTCTGGATAGTCATTTATCTGGGCCGCGGTTGCTTCAGGCTGGCTGTTTTCCTCTATCACTTGAGCTGATGCAGCTTCCGGAATGATTTCTTCGTGAGCAGCTGTATGGCTGTCTGACAGTTCCTCTGCTTCTTGCCCGGCATCTGCCACAGTCCCTTCCTCGTATCGTTCATTATGCAAAAAAGGCTTTTCAAGCTCATGGAATTCCATTTTTTCTGCTGGGGCTGACATAGTGTCAGCAGTTTCTGGAATTTCACGAACGTTTCCTTCGTTGGCTGACGGCTCTTCTGCCTCAGTTTCAGCACCTGTCACAGCCTCTTCCCCATATCGCTCATCGGGTAAGAAATGCTCTTGGTTTTCCGTTTGTTCTGCTTGAGTTGAGGCGGTGTCAGCAGTTTCTGGAACAGCTTCTTCGCGGGCATATCCTTCGTTACCTGACAGCTTTTCTGCTTCCATTTCGGCACCTGTCACAGTCTCTTCCCAAGATTTTTCTTCGCGCAAGAAGGATTCTTCCTGCTGCATATTCATTTGTTTTGTTTCTTCTGACCGCATCTCAGCAGCTTTTGGTGCCATTTTGTCTGACAGCTCCTCTGCGGAGTGCTTTGCCATTGTTTCATTCGTGCTTTTTAGGACGCCAGAAGGCTGTTCTTCGAATCGGTCATATGAAAAGAGAGGCTCCTTCTTCTGTTGCTGCGGCGGCCGGTCCGGCATCGGATAGCTGCGTTCGCGTTCGATTTCTTCTGAAAGCAGCGTTACCTTCTCTTCTGCAGGTTCCGGCTTTTTTTGCACACCTTTTTTTCCCGCAGATTGTTTCGGCACGTCCTTTTTCACAGATGGTTTTTGATTAAATCCATATACAGGCGAAGGTATATTTGTCGGTTTAAAAGGTTTCTTGGCCGGCTCTGATTTTTCATATGTATGATGCTCTTTTTCATTATTTGTACGGTCTCTGTGCTGAGCAGCGCTCGAACGAGGCTCCGCTTGCGGTTCCTCCGATGGCGGGCGGCGCCTTCTCAAATCATTTTTTTGGTATCCGTCAGGCACAACCGGAAAACGGAACTTGCCTTTAGGATATTCGTAATATATTTTAGGATCTTCCATTCGTTTTAATTGTCCTTCGGAGTGATGCGATTCTGACTGTTTCGGAATTTGAGCAGGTTTTGTCTCCCGTTCAGCGTCCTCTTCACTCTCTCCTAAAAACAAATCAAAAAATTTATGAAGCCAACTCATAATTCATCTCTAACTCCCTTATAGTTTTCTGGGACGATTTTTAGTATACCACTGCTTGTCGGCCCAGAAAAGATTAAGCTTTCAGCAAAACAAAGCCGCTAAACAAGGGCTTAGCGGCTTTTTTTACATGATTCGATTTTTTCGGCGCGTTTATGGGAGTCTAAAACTGAAATGCGTCTCCAGCCTCATGGTCTCCTTCTAATACAAGGATTCCTTTTTCAGCCGGAGCGTCAGGCAATGCAAGCTCTTTTGCGGAGCAGATCATTCCGCTCGACGGTACGCCCCGAAGCTCAGCATCCTTAATGACGAGTCCGCTCGGCATTACAGCGCCGACTTTGGCAACGACAACGTTTTGACCTTGATCAACATTAGGCGCGCCGCAAACGATCTGAAGCGTTTCATCTCCTACGTTGACTTTACATACGCTTAATTTATCCGCATTCGGATGTTTTTCTTTTGATTCAACATATCCGACAACAAACTTTGGCGATAAATCAACGACTAATGTTTCTTCAATGCCGTTTCTGTTTAGCATTTCATTCACATCTTGAACGAATGTTTCTGAAAGGGCAACAGGGCCGTTTTCATCAATGGTTAAGTATGAAGACGCGTTAAAGATGTTAAAACCCGTCGTTTCATTTGTTTCGCTATTGAAAATTTTGACGACGTCGCCGTGTTTTTCATAGCCTACTTGCTCGCGCGTTACGTCTTTTAGAGAGATCAGAAGTGTATCTCCCACACCTTCTTTATTATAAAAAGCGTTCATAAGTAAAAAATCCTTTCTAATCCTTTTTCGGACGGCTTTTTGCCAAGATAAACACCGGCTCCAGCTTTCCTTCATTGTACAGGAAAGAAAGCGCCGTAATCGGAACGGTGCCGCCTGCAAAGAAGCTCATCGACATTTGTCCTAAAATATCATACCCTGATTCATTCCGAATGTCAGCAAGTATCAAAACGTCCTGATGCGGAACAGAGATCGCAAGCTCACCTTTAGCATTTTGTTTATACTCATTTAAAATCGCTTCGTTCAGAATCCGGCTGGCGTCGTAACCGTCGTTTGCTCTGAAGAAGTAAAAGAGATTGCCGGCAACTGTATCCTCTTTGACAACCGTCGGCAGAGAGCGGAGGTTAAACGCAGCCGTTTCTCTGATCCGCTCCCTTGTCCAGTTTTCTTTCTCCAGCATGCGCTGATCAATTAAACGATAGGTTTTGCCCAGATCAAGCGCATAGTAAATTCTTGTTTCTGCGGTATGATCGTCATAAATAAGCGGAATCTCTTCGCTGGACTTGTCCGGAAAAGAGGTTGAGCGGATGACCGGATAAATGCGGCTTTCCTTCCCGGTTATTTCCTGCGACTTCCCTTCCATAGCTGTCATGGCTTCTGATACATAGTAAACGATCTCATCAATGGCTTCGTCTTTTTTCAGTTCCCATTTTGCAATAATCGGCGGCAGGTCGAGCGTAATTCCTTTTTTAGTTGTTTCATCCTCAACACGGAGGGTGTCTTTTTCTCTGTCAAATAAAAAGGAGCGATTCTCGTGCTGAAGGCGCTGTTTCAATATGTCTGACAGCTTCCTTGAGGTCATTTTCAAACCGGATATCCTCCTTTACGCTTTTGCGAGAGAGTCAGTTAAAAACTGTTCAATTTCTTCTTTTGTTTTGCGGTCTTTGCTCACAAAACGATTCACTTCTTTTCCTTCATTAAACACAACAAAGCTTGGAATGCCGTAAATCTCCCACTCTGCGCATGTATCAATAAATTTGTCGCGGTCTACATAGTAGTAAGTGAATTCAGGAAAGTCTGCTTCCAATTCCGGAAGAAAAGGCTCTACAAAACGGCAGTCCGGGCACCAGTCGGCAGAAAACATAAATACTGCCCAATCATCCTTTACCGCTTTTTCCAATTCTTGCGTTGTCTCGATTTTTTTCATCGGATATCCCTCCAGTTGTTTATGTTCTTACATGTTAGTTTATCGATACTCGTCCATTTGGATCATACCAAACTGCTTGCGGCAAAACCACTTATATGCAACGAATGAATATGTAAGATAAGCTTTCCCATTATCATTATCATATTTTATTTGCATTATCAAGCACGTTTCGTTTAACATCTTTTACATGAGGGTAAAATTGACAAATGGTCATACATAAGGAGGGATCCAGTTTGGAGTTTATCGTCTATTTAGCCGGAGAAATCCACAGCAATTGGCGGGAGGAAATAAAGGAGAAAACGAAGTCACTGAAACTGCCGATTACGTTTGTCGGTCCGATGGAGCATCACGACCGTTCAGACAATATCGGAGAAGAAATCATGGGCGCTCAGCCAAACGCAGTTTATAAGGACGACAAGGCCTCTGATATCAATAACTTCAGAACTGCCGTCTTGATGAATAAAGCCGACTTTGTAATCGCCTTGTTTGGCGAAAAGTATAAACAATGGAACACAGCGATGGATGCTTCCTATGCCATCGCAAAAGGCAAACCCCTGATCATCATTCGTCCTGAATCGCTCCACCATCCATTAAAAGAGCTTTCAAACAAAGCGAATATGACTGTTGAAACAGTGAACCAAGCCATTAAAGCACTTTCCTATGTATTTGAAACAAAATAAGAAAAAAGCTTGTCGACATGGCTTACAAGCCTTGCTCAACAAGCTTTTTCTCCAGATTTTACATATTTTCTTTAATTGCTTCAACTGTCTGCTTGTCACAGGCAGTTACGAGCTTTATCAGCATTTCTTTAGCCGCAGCGTAATCATCAATATGGATAATAGACGCATTTGTATGAATGTAGCGGGAGCAGATTCCGATAACTGCTGACGGAACGCCGCTGTTTGAAATATGCACTCTGCCTGCATCTGTTCCGCCGCCGGAAACAAAGTATTGATATGGAATCTGATGCGTTTCAGCCATATCCAGAACAAATTCTCTCATTCCTCGATGCATGACTGTCGTTCTGTCAAGAATGCGGAGCAAAAAGCCTTTTCCAAGCTGGCCAAATTCATTTTTGTCACCGCTCATATCGTTAGCCGGACTGGCGTCAAGCGCGAAGAACAAATCCGGTTTGATCATATGAGACGCTGTCTGCGCGCCTCTTAAGCCAACTTCTTCCTGAACGGTTGCGCCAGCGTAAAGCGTATTCGGCAGTTCTTTTCCTTGCAATTCCTTCAGCAATTCAATGCTCAATCCGCAGCCATACCGGTTATCCCACGCTTTTGATAATATTTTCTTTTCATTCGCCATAACGGTAAACGGGCATACAGGGACAATTTGCTGGCCCGGTTTAATGCCGATTTTGATGGCGTCTTCCTTATCATCCGCTCCGATATCAATCATCATGTTTTTGATATCCATCGGACGGTTTCGCTGAGCATCTGTTAACAGATGCGGCGGTATGCTTGAAATAACCCCCGGAACCGGGCCGTTATCTGTTTGAATTTCCACTCTTTGCGCCAGCAGCACCTGACTCCACCAGCCGCCGAGCGTTTGGAACCTCAGTAATCCGTTATCTGTAATGGATGTCACCATAAATCCGACTTCATCCATATGTCCAGCCACCATAATTTTCGGCGCGTCCTCTCCGCCTTTTCTGACTCCGAAAACACTTCCCAGTCTGTCCTGAACGATATCATCGGCATATTTGGCAAGCTCCTGCTTCATAAACGCACGGACCTGATGCTCATTGCCCGGCGCTCCGGGAAGCTGCGTCAGTGTTTGGAAAAGCGCTTTCGTTTCTTGATTCATGTTTTCCCCTCATTTCTATGTAGTTCTTTTATTTTATTAGAAAAAATTCTGTTTTCCAAGCACTCTGATTGAATCTGCTCAATGAGCCGCGTATCACTTAACAGGATTTGGCGGTTTCTGTATAATGAAAGTACGATCAATCAGGAGGTGCTTTATTTTGAAATTGCGTCATCTTCTTTTAGGAGCAGGACTTGGAATTTGTACGGCTGTTGTTGTGAATCAATATGTGATGAAGCCTTATATTTCTTCAGAAAGAGCGCTTCGTATCGTAAAATCCGCTTTTAAACAGCGGGGGCCGATTGATGGATCATGGATCTACACCCAGCCGGAGCCCTACAATGTGAATGGAGAAACCGTGCAGGTGTATAAGACCGGTGTTACACGGTCAGCTTTTGGAGAACTAGAGCAATATGAAGTGATGGTGGATGCGAAAACGGGGAGAATTGTAGATGTGATCGATACAATCGCGTCTTAACACCGGACAAGCGTAAAATAGGAGCCGCTGCCCATGCAGCGGCTCTTTTTTATATTATATCGCGCGAATTGGTTTGTATACCGGATACCACATCGCGTCCTGCACAGCCTGAATGATGTCCTCAGGCTCTTCAGTGGCCACGCCTTCCTTAATGGCGGTTTTAGCGACTTCAACTGCAACCGTTGCCGATACAGTCCGTAAATCCTCCACCTTCGGAAGCATCGGCGCGCCAGGCATGCCGACATTGACCATACTTGCGATCGCGCGGGCACATGCTTCAAACATGCCATCGGTGATTAATTTTGATTTGGTGACAATCGTTCCAAGCCCAAGCCCTGGGAAGACAAGTGCGTTGTTGGCCTGTCCGATATGATATGTTACGCCGTTATATTCCACTGGCGGGAACGGGCTTCCTGTCGTAATCAGCGCACGGCCTTCCGTCCATTCAATTAAATCTTGCGGCTTTGCTTCAGAAAGAGTCGTCGGATTCGACATTGGCAAAATCGCCGGACGTTTTACGTGTGACGCCATTTCTTTGACAATTTCTTCAGTAAAGGCACCGGAAACCGTAGATGTCCCGATCAGGATCGTCGGTTTCGCCTGCCGGACCACTTCAAGGAGATCAATGCCCCCGCCTTCTCCGTTACGCTGATAATCCTTCACTTCATCAGCCGAACGGGCATAAGGCTTTTGGAAATCGAGAAGCTGATCCATATCATCTGTTAACAGCCCGTTTCGGTCTATGCACCAGAATCGCTGGTATGATTCTTCCTCACTCAGCCCTTCGCGCACCAATGCTTCCCGCAGCTGTTCAGCAATTCCGATTCCGGCTGTCCCCGCTCCGAATATCACGACTCTGTGATCCTTCAGCGGGACTTTTGATGCTTTTGCACAGGATAAGACTGCCGCCAGTGAAACAGCGCCTGTACCTTGGATATCATCATTAAACGTACATACTTTATCTTTATAGCGTTTCAAGATGCTGCGCGCATTTTTCGCTCCGAAGTCCTCCCAGTGGAGCAATGCATTCGGGAATGTCTCTCTCGCAAGTGAGACATATTCATCAATAAATTGGTCATAGCGTTCACCCCGCACTCTGGAATGCTGGTTGCCGACATAAAGCGGATCGTTCAAGAGGCTCTCTTGATTTGTGCCCGCATCTAAAACGACAGCCAGCACTCTGCTCGGATCAATTCCCGCAGCGGCCGTGTATACCGCAAGCTTGCCAATTGATATCGCGATACCGCCGACTCCCCAGTCTCCGATTCCTAAAATTCCTTCAGCATCGGTTGCGACAATTAAATCGATGGCATCACTTTTGTCTTTAAACTGTTTAAATGCCTCTCTCATGCCTTCCGGGTCATCGATGGACAGATAGAGCCCTCTCGGCTTCCTGTATTCATGGCTGTATCTCTGAATGGCCGTACCTACTGTCGGCGTGTATACAATCGGGAGCATTTCCCCTAAGTGGTCATTTAACAAACGGTAAAACAGCGTTTCATTTCGATCGTGCAGCGCTGTCAAATAAACGTTTTTACTTAAATCATCAGGCTGTGAGGAAAACTGTTCGTACGCTCTTTTTGCCTGTTCATCAATGGTCAAGACCTTCGGCGGCAAAAAGCCATTCAATCCGAGCGCTTTTCTTTCCTCGTTTGTAAAAGCCACTCCTTTGTTCAAAAAAGGAACAGAGAGTACTTCAAGGCCTCTTAATGTTGTCTGAATGTCTCCTTCGTTCGTTACTTCAAATTGTTTCACCCTGCCTCTTCCTTTCTGAGCATAATTAGTACTAGGTTTGCTTTATTAGCCGGAAATCATGCAGGGTAAACATGAAAATATGCTATTGTTTCTTTCGTTTGAGTGATTCTATCATTCTTTCGTCCCCGTCCCATTTCAGTGCGCGATATTCGGCATCATGATAAAAAATAAACCATGCGTCTTTTTCCGCTGCATACGCCTGCCACTTTTGCTTTTGCGGTATAGAGGTCATCGGATAATCATCATAAGCCAGCACCCATAATGGATTGCGGTGGGCGTGTGTCGGCATCAAATCCGCCATATGTACCGCGGTTTCACCCGCATCCTCACATACAAGAACACAGTGGCCGTCACTGTGGCCCCCGGTATGATGCATTGTAACCCCCTCTGTTATCGTGCAAGTGTCGTCAAAGGTTTTCACTTGGCCGGCAACCGCCTCCCAGTTTTCTTTCCAGTAGGTATTTTTCGATCTGATATTCGGATGGCGCATTTCATTCCATTCCACAGATGAAGTATAAATAACGGCATTTGGAAAAACTGGCACCAGTTTATCTCCTGAGTATTCCGTCAATCCGCACGCATGGTCAAAATGAAGGTGTGTCATGGCGATCACGTGGATATCTTCAACTGTTAACCCGAGCGCTGCTAATGATGTTTTCACATTGGATTCTTGGGTCACACCGTAGTTTCTTTTTTGTTTCTCAGTCAGCTTTCCGGACCCGATACCGGCATCGACAATCACGTTTTGCCCGTCCTTTTGAATAAGAATCGGATCTGTCCTTAATTCAATCTGGTTTTTTTCATTGACTGGATATTTTTTTGACCATAACGGCTTTGGAACAACGCCGAACATGGCTCCTCCGTCCATGTGAGTCACCCCTCCGTCAAGCCAAGTTAACGTCGTGTTTCCAATTTTCATCGTTTCCATTTTCATCCCCCCTGTCATCATCGTAGCAAACAGCGCATAAAAAAAACAGACTCCTGTGTCAGAGTCTGTTTTACGCTCTCCATTCAACTTCAGCCCGATAGATCGGCTGGCCGAGTGCTGAGAATTTTTCTTCATATTCTGTCATGATGTTATCTTCCATATCGCTGTTATGCAGATCAAGACTGACATATGTCAGCAGCAGACCGTATTCCGAGAAGCTTTTCAGCGAGTACTCAAACAGGCCGCGATTGTCTGTTTTAAAATGAATTGCTCCGTCTTTCCCCATTACTTCTTCATATTTCTTAAGAAAATGGGAATACGTCAGACGGCGTTTTTCGTGGCGGTTTTTCGGCCAAGGATCAGAAAAGTTCAAGTACACCCGTTTGACTTCACCCGGCTCAAACACGTCTGTCAGCGTGTCCGCGTCTATATTCAAAAGCTTTACATTCGGCACTTCGCTATCTTTTACTTTTTGGACAGCTGTCACAATGACGCTTTTAAATAACTCAATACCAATATAATTAATGTCAGGATTTTGTTTGGCCATCCCGGAAATAAATTGCCCTTTTCCTGTACCGACCTCGATATGGATCGGATTGCTGTTGCCAAACACTGTATTCCATTTTCCTTTATAATCAGCAGGATTGCTGATGGCAATATCTGCGTTTTCAGCCAAAAAGTCATCTGCCCAAGGCTTGTGGCGCATTCTCATATGATTGACACCTCTATCTATTATTTCGACTAACAACATACCATGAATTAAAAAGACCCGCAAGCTTGTTTTTAAAGGTGTGCCTTCACATAAAAAAAGAGGTTCCCGTCTGTCGGAACACTCGTGTCTCATGCATAAAACCATCCTGTTTTGAACAATTTAACCCGTAAGATACTGAAGGGATGTGTACCGTTTTATGGGTTTAAATTACGAGAATCAAGTTGATCTATTGAAGGACATTTTGACTGACCATCAATTGGACTGCTGCGGAACCGTCGCAGAGTACGAACAGCTTGAACGTGTGATTAAATCGCTGATGGCAAACACCGAGCTCGATTCACACTTAAAAAACGTGCTGGAAGATGTGTACCGATACAGCCAATCAGGAATATCATCCAAATCCATCGACTCACACATACAAGAGCATCAGAGCAGCTTGTCTCAATGGGTAGAGGAAATGGATTCGTATTCCTGATTATTGAACAATCCGCTTCATCAGCATATGCAGTTCTTCCATTGCATCATGGAATTCTTTATCGTTTCCTTTGGATTTATGCCAGGCAATGAAAGTGATTGTTTCAGATAGCACATACCATGCCATTCTTAACCGAAGGCCGTCCGTTAACTCAATACCGTACATGCCCAGCCAGCTCTCCCAAGCTGGCTTTTCGACGTAGTGGTACAGCAATGGCCCCAAATCCATCGCCGGATCAGCGATCATGGCGCCGTCCCAGTCAATTAAATACAGCTGGTTGTCTTCAGACAATAACCAGTTATTATGATTGACATCACAATGGCAAACGACTTTCTCACCGAAATGCACCTCATGCAGATGATCTTCTAAATACTTAATCCCTTCTTGAATCAGCGGCGAAGATTGCTGCACAGCAAATACAGCCTGTTTAAGCTGAGACAGCAGAGTCCCTGGATTCAGCGGTTCCTTTCCAAGTCTCTTCAGCATGTCCAGCAAGGCTTTTGATGTGTGTATTTTACGAAGCAATTCAGCAACGGACCGTCCGCTCATGTCCTTCGGCTTCAGCTCTCTGCCGGTCATCCAATGCTGGGCCGTTATGACGTCCCCATTCTCCATCCGTTTTGTCCAAACCAGCTTAGGAACAATGCCTTCGGCGGATAAAACAGCTAAAAAAGGTGAGCTATTACGTTTTAAAAAAAGCTGCTGCCCGTTATGTTTCGCATAATATGCATCTCCTGTAGCTCCTCCGGCGGGGAAGATCTCCCAATCGCTACCTAGTAATTGTCCCAACCAGTTCATATCAATGTTCAACCCATCATTTCTTAAAATATTTTAGAATAAAGGCCTATTCGTCTTCAGTCTATCCAGCGAATGCCTTTTTCGTACGAATCGTATGAAAAATAAAAAAGACAGCTATTGAGAGTCTCATATGCTAATCAATAGCCGTCTTTTAAATTTTAGCGCTATAGCACAAACTTCGTCAAGCAAAACTCGTAAGATCTCGTGCTAAATATAAGATAACCGTTCCGATGCCGTTTACAGCAACCGCTTTCTTGATTTCTCCAGGATCAGCATGAAACCCGTCAGTATCACATAGAAGGCGGTAAGCCTTATCTTTCGGCAGCTGCCATGTAACAGAATCAGGGCTGGCATGATGGATGACAATGATTTCTTCCCATTCGTCGATTGCGCCGAGGTTAAACAGCCGGTATACAATAAGGTGCTCTTTGAGAGCCAGACATTCAAGGCAGCGCTGAATATCGGCTGATGACGTAAGCCGGAATGCCGGATGCGCTTTTCTGAGCGAAATCAGCCTGCGGACATAGTTAACATCCTGCTTGAATGTTTCACGCCGCGACCAGTCCAGCTGGTTGATGCTGTCACTGGATTGATAGCTGTTTTCCACCCCCTGCTTCGTCCGGAAAAATTCCTGTCCGCTGTGAATAAACGGCACTCCCTGGGCCAGCAGAATGATTGCAGACGCCAGCTTTTGCCTGCTTCTTTTTCGGCTCTCACTTTCTTGAGGAAGCGCGAGGCTCATTTTATCCCAAAATGTGTGGTTGTCATGCGACTCGACATAATTGATGGACTGGCTCGGCGCAGACACAAGCGGGGCTGTCTCTTTCCATCCGGAAGATCCGGCAATCCCGCGCATGACTGTTTCCGTTTGTTCGCCGTTCCCAAGGGCAAAACCCGCCGCCGCGATATGAAAGGTATTCCCTTTAACAGCGTCACGAAACGAATCATTAAAAAAACCGACGCCCGGCATTTTCGATGCATTCGCCAATGTCGCTTTCTGTTCAGGCGGCAGCGGTGTTGCCAAATCCCAGCCTTCCCCAAAGAGGAGGATTCCGGGCTTTACCTCAGATGCTTTTTCTTTCATATGAAGAACCGTTTCAATATCTAAAATGCCGAGCAGATCAAAGCGGAAGCCGTCGACATCGTATTCCTTCACCCAATACATGACGCAATCCGTAATGAATTTTCTTGCCATCCGCCTTTCTGAGGCGATGTCATTCCCTACGCCGGTGCCATTTGAAGGCATCCCGAATTGATCATGCCGGAAGAAATAACCGGGCACCGTTTTTTCAAAGGGCGAGTGCTCTCTTTGGTATACATGGTTATAAACAACATCCAGAATGACACGCAGGCCATGCTGATGCAGGGTGTGAATCATTTGTTTTACTTCTGTGTTTCTTGTCTGAGGGTCGTGAGGATTGGAGGCATAGCTTCCCTCCGGGGCGAAAAAATGAAGCGGATTATAGCCCCAATTGTAGGCGGCAAGTGGGTTTTCTTCATCAACTCCGGCATAATCGTTTAACGGCAAAAGTTCTATATGTGTAACGCCAAGCTCTTTTAAATAAGAAAGTCCTGTAGAACTGCCATTTTTCGTTTTGGTGTCCGTTTCAGCAAGCGCAGAATATTTCCCCTTGTTCTTCATACCGCTGTTTTCATGAATGGAGAAGTCTCGGATGTGCATCTCATAAATAATGGCATCAACGGGATCTGAAAATGGTGCAAGCGAAGGAGCCGAATTTGCTTGATCGGGGCGCAGCACAACACCCTTCTCTCCGTTGACCGTCACAGCTTTTGCATACGGATCAACCGTTTCTGTCCATTCTAAATTGTTGCAAATCCGGTACACATACTCATAACCGTGCAGATCTCCAGCCACTGTAACAGCGTATACTCCATTTTCCATTCGTGTCATTTGAAGCGTGTGCCCGCTTTTCTCGGGATGTGACAGCTTGACGGCAGCTGACGTCGCAGCAGGCGCCCATACCTTAAATTCAGTATAATCCGAAGTGTAAACAGCTCCGAGCTCTCCGTCATAATAAAATGCAGCATCAAACGCATCCGTCCTGACAACCGCCCCGATTTGGAGATCCGTTTTTCCGCCGCCGGATGCTTTGACATGATGCGTTTTTCCGAAAGTCACCGGCTGTTCAGCTACACATACATACTTGCATTTCCCTTCTATTTGCCATTCCTGACTGACTGTCAGAGGAATTTCCGCTGTATCTGTCTCAAGCTGAAAAGGCGGCGTAAAGGTATCTTTTTGATCAGCAGGAATCAGAACCGTAATAATATTCATTTCATCGGCATACGCTTCAAAGCTGCGTTGGATACTGACCATCAGAATCTCTCTCCTCCAAAAACGTTTATGTTTTGATCCGTAAGGGTGAGGGACTCGATGCCAGACGGAATGGGGTTGTACCCATGATTTCTCCGTCAGCATGGAATAGAATTTTGTCCTTCGTGTAAAACGTAATGTCTTTCGCTTTAAACATCGTCACGCCGTCCATTTTGGTGTGTTTTCCAAATGTCATCAAGCATAAAAACCAATACTTTTTCAAAAACGGCAGATTCTCAACAATGATGATATCAAATGCCTGTTCGCGCGGATTCGCAAGCGGGGCCGCCTTCATGCCGCCTCCGTAAAACGGATGATTGGAGACGACCGCAAACCAGACATGATGAAATTCCTGTGTCTCTCCTTCAATTGTACAAGCCAACGAAAACGGCTTAAAGGTAGCCGACGCGTACAAATGGGAAAGCGGATAGACAACAAAGCGGAGGCGCAGAAACTGGACCGCCCGTTTTAATGGAAATTCCATCGCCTTCTTATTGACATATGCGTCAAAGCCGATTCCGATATGATTCAAAAAATAAAGAACCTGCGATTTATCCTGAAGCAAATTAACGCTTCCTAAATGAAACGTTCGCGTTAACGGACGCTTCAGCTTTCTGATTTCCTGAATCAGATCTATTTTCTTAATGGAGAATCCTCTGGAAAAATCGTTGTACGCGCCAGCCGGCACAAAACTCAGTTCGATATCGTCGACATCTTTCAGCCCGTTGACGACTTCGTGCATCGTTCCGTCTCCGCCGATAACGATCAGGCGTTTCAGCTTATGTTCCTGAATCGTTGAAATCTGCCGGGCGAGAACCTCGGCGTGTCCCGGATGTTCAGTTAAAAATGAGCGGTGCTCAATCTTTCGTTTCAGTAATTCCTTTTGTATCGACTTCCAAACACGCAGGCCTTTTCGATGCCCTGCTGCCGGATTAATAATAAAAAACCATTGGCTCATCTTTCTCACCTGCTTATGTTATGAGAAAACCGCTCAAATCGTTCTGCTTTACTCCAGCCACTCTTGTCTGCGATAGGAGTCTGACAGGCAATAAGACAACAAAGCCTTTGCAGCCTTTAATTGATGATGTTTTATCGGAGCAGTGTTTTTCTTCTGCCTCTCCATCCATTCCGCCAAGCCCCGTTTGTCCACTAATTCTAGACCGTACGGCGGCTCGGGGTAATCGATGTATGACGTTCTGCTCAGGAGTAGTTTCGATACTGGAATATCAGCGCCTTTTTGCTTTACGATCTTCGACACAACAGATCCCGTCCGAAACAGACTCAACGCCGGATTTAATACCGATTCAGTCTGAGAGCCTGTTTTCTTCTCCCAAAAACGATGTTTAGATCCTATGTACACACTGTCTTCCTCTGCCTCTATAAAAGAAACGCAAAAAATGTCAAGAGGTGAAATGATCACTATGCTTAACTCTACTGCCGCCTGCTGAATTTTGAGCACAGGCTTATACATAATAAAATAAGAATCAGGAAGCTGCTGGGCCAGAAAACGCAAAATGCGGTCCTGCTTCACCTGGTTTGACAGATTTGACATCTCGGAAAGAGTAGAGCTTGCCCATTTGAGCTGAAATTCATATAAATGTCTTTTATAAAAGGAAGCAAGCGCCATCCTGCTCTTCGGCAGCCTTACGTTCAGATCGTCTTCTTCCTCAAACCATTGGTGTCTCTCTTCTTGTATATCGGCTTCTATCTCTTCTTTTCTTCTTTTCAATGAAAATTTTTTCCGTTTCTGCACCGGTTCCGGCTGTTCAGCACTGTCTTGTCTTTCTTCATGCTGGCGCTCCGCTGCTTCTAATAGTGAAAGCCAGCGCTCTTTTTTCAGCCGTATAAACTGATTCATATAATGGTACGGATCAAGTTCATATCTCGATATATAATCATGTATTTTGATGATTTGTGCCATTTTGTTTCTCCACTCCGCATGAATTAAGTTAAATGAAATTTGTATTTTTCCTCATATTTTGGTGATTGATTTAAGTGTGTCTGAAAAAGTGAAAATCGTTCAATAGCCGTTGAAACCTCACCGCTTTTAAACGGGACATGCGCCGGAAATCCCTTTTGGCCTGTCCATTTTCTTGCCAGCGTCATATGGGGGTGATACGCTCTCTTTTCCACTTTAAAGCCTGCTTGAAGAACAGCTTGTTTTGTATGCTCCCGCAGTGTTTCGAGCGCCGTATTCTTCTTCGGCTCCACATGTAACACGCGCGGCTGCCTGCGGTCTCCGAACACATCTATTTTGTCAAACTCAATTGTAAACGGATTGGCATCTACAGCTATCTCGGCAAGCGAGCCTTCAAGCTGCTTGATTTGCGCTTCATCCGCCGCACCGAGAAAAATTAACGTGATATGGTAGTCAAGCGGGTGCACCCATTTTTGAAACGTGAGCGCCGGCTCGCTTTTCGCAGCCTGGTAAATCGGATTTGCAATTTTCGGCGGAATAGGCACGCCGATGAAATAATGAGGCCGGATATCTGACATCCGTCTGACACTCCCTTCTTTGACTGCTATTATTTTATCAATAAAGACGCTGCGCGAATAGAGGAACCGCATATGAAAACACTCTCGCGCAAACGTTTATTATGTTAGGATATTATATGACACTTGTTTTATTCAGAAAGGAATGACAATGTTGAAAATCGTTGAAAACACTTCTGATCTTATAGGAGATACACCGCTTGTGAGATTGAATCGGCTTCAGCCGGAAAACGCAGCACAAGTCTATTTAAAACTTGAATTTTTCAATCCAAGCGGCAGTGTGAAAGACAGAGCCGCTTACAATATGATCATAGAAGCAGAACAAAACGGCTTACTCAAGCCTGGCTCAGTTATCATTGAGCCGACCAGCGGAAATACCGGAATCGGACTCGCTATGAATGCGGCGGCCCGCGGCTATAAAGCGATTTTAGTCATGCCGGATACAATGACGAAGGAGCGGATCAACCTCCTCAAAGCCTATGGTGCAGAGGTTGTGTTAACTCCCGGATCGGAAAGAATGCCGGGCAGCATTAAAAAAGCAAAAGAGCTCGCCGAACAAATTCCGAACAGCTTCATTCCGATGCAGTTTGATAATACCGCAAATCCTGACGCGCATCGAAAAACAACTGCTCTTGAAATTGCCCGGGCAATAAAAGAAATCGGAAAACCGCTAGGCGCTTTTGTGGCTTCTTCCGGTACTGGCGGGACCATTACAGGCACCGGTGAAGCGCTAAAAGAACTTTTCCCGGATATTTTGGTTCATGTTGTTGAGCCTGCAGGGTCTCCAGTATTATCAGGCGGAAAACCGGGTGCGCATAAGCTGGTTGGAACAAGCCCAGGTTTCATTCCTCCAGTTTTAAATCAAGATGTATATGATGAAATTATCAAAATCACTGATGAGGATGCTTATACGACAACCAGACGCCTTGCTGCGGAGGAAGGAATTCTCGTCGGGCCTTCTTCAGGCGCTGCCTGCTTCGCGGCGATTGAAGCAGCCAAACGTCTCTCTCCTGATCAAGTCGTTGTCTGTATGACAGCTGATACCGGAGAACGCTATTTATCAACTGATTTATGGTCATTTGTGTAAAAAAAGGACTGGCTTCAGAAGAAGCCGGTCCTTTTATTTTGCAAGTTCGTAGATGGCCTGCGCATATAAAGCAGTCGCTCTGAGGAGATCATCAATTTCAATATATTCGTCCTTTTGGTGCGCACTGTCGGGACGTCCGGGGAACAGAGGTCCGAATGCGACGCCCGCTTTCAAAGATCTTGCGTACGTTCCCCCGCCGATTGAAATTAAATCAGCTTTTTTGCCCAATTGGCCTTCATATACCTTTTGCAGTGTTTTGACTAGCGGATGGTCTGCTGATACATGATGCGGCTTGCTGTCTTTACATTCTCCAAGCTCAAATTCAGCGGCGCTTTCAAACGCATCGCGAATCATTTTACTTTCCGCCGTTACCGGATAGCGGATATTGATTCCGAGCTCGCCTCCTTGCCCTTCTGTATAGCGCAGTGTTCCGACATTTAATGTCAGCTCTCCGCTAATGTCATCCTCACAGTCAATATTCAGTTTCTTTCCTCTCGTATCATCTGAAAATTTGTCTGTCACGACTTGAACAAAACGCTGTCCTGCTGCATCCAGCTCAGTCTGGCACAAAAATTCTGCCAGTTTGATGCCGGCATTCACTCCATTGTTCGGTTCCATCGCATGGCAGGAAAGTCCGTGCATGCGCAAGATCAGCTGCCCATTCTCAATCTCAGCTTCACCTTTTTGATCTGTCGCGCGGAGCATGTCTTTAAATGAGGCAAGAACCTCTTCTATATTTGATCCTTCGAGAACAGCTTCCGCAGCGTCTGGCACCATGTTTAAACGGAGACCTGATGTAAACGAGGCAAGAACTGTCTCTGAAGCGGCTTCGTTTGCGCGGTGCGAGATGAGCAGTGAAGCATCAATAATCCCTTTTTCCGCGTTAATAATCGGGAAATCAGCATCTGGCGCAAAACCGAGAGTCGGCATTTCTTCGTGCTTGAAATAATGCTCCACACATCTCCAATCACTTTCTTCATCTGTTCCTATAATGATTCTGACGCGCTTAGAAAGCGGCAGATTCATGTCTTTGACGATTTTCAGCGCGTAGAACGCCGCCATCGTCGGGCCTTTGTCGTCAATGGCGCCCCTTGCATAAATCCGCCCGTTTCGGATGTCCGCTGAAAACGGATCACTTGTCCAGCCGTCTCCGGGCGGTACAACATCAACATGGCAAAGAACGCCGACAATGTCTTCACCCTCGCCCCATTCGATATGACCGGCGAATCCGTCAAGATTTTTTACGGAAAATCCTTCTTTTTCTCCAAGCTCAAGCAAAGAGGTCAAGCTGGCATTTACCCCTTCTCCGAATGGTTTGCCGGGCCCGGCTGTGGTTTCGTCCATTACACTGTTGATTCTCAAGAATTCCTGCGTATCGCGAATCAAATCATCTTTTTTTCTGATCACTTCGACTTCCCAGTTCATAATGATCCCCTTTCTGCAATAAATCACTTGCAAAAACTAAATAAAACGAATAATATTAATGGTGTTTTGTTAAAACGTTCGTAATTGGAGGTTACTATGTTTCATCTAAAAGAGCAGCAAACATCGATTAAACAAGAAATCATAGCTGGATTGACGACCTTTTTCACAATGGTCTATATTGTAGTGGTGAATCCGGTCATTTTAGCTAATGCCGGAGTTCCTTTTGACCAGGTCTTTACCGCAACGATTATCGCCTCCATTGTTGGAACGCTGTGGATGGCCCTGGCTGCAAATTATCCGATTGCCATTGCGCCCGGCATGGGCTTAAACGCTTACTTAGCCTATCACGTTGTAGGCGCAAGCGGCGGCGGCATCACGTACGCAACAGCTTTCAGCGCAGTATTCACAGCAGGGGTTCTCTTCATTATTCTATCGTTAACGCCTTTAAGAAAACAACTGATAGAAGCGATTCCAAACAATTTAAAATACGGGATCACCACAGGGATCGGGCTTTTTATTGCGTTTATCGGTTTACGGCAGGCGGGAATGATTACGGCTGATCAATCAAATCTGGTCACACTCGGCAACCTTCATTCGCCAGCGGTTATTTTAACGCTGATCGGCTTATTGATCAGTGTGATCCTGATGGTGCTGAATGTAAACGGAGCGTTATTTATCGGAATGGCAGCTACCGCTTTGATCGCGTTTTTTACCGGCCAGCTGCATTTCCCTAAAGGCTTTATGTCTTTTCCCCATTTGCCTGAGGGATTGATTATTTCAAATCCGTTCTCCGCTTTTGGCGATGTAATCCATCACGGCCTGTACGCTGTCGTCTTTTCATTTCTGCTGGTAACGATTTTTGATACGACCGGTACGATGATCGGTGTGGCCGAGCAAGCCGGATTGATGAAAAACAACAAGCTCCCGAACGTGCGAAAAGCGCTGCTTGCTGATTCAACAGCGACCACAGTCGGTGCTGTATTCGGAACAAGTCCGACAACCGCGTTTGTCGAGTCTTCAGCTGGCGTCGCAGCCGGGGGAAGAACAGGTCTTACGTCTTTAACTGTCGCGGTATTGTTTGCAGCTTCGATGTTTTTCAGTCCGCTTGTCAGCGCCTTATCCGGCATATCCGCCATCACCTCACCGGCTTTGATTATTGTCGGCAGCCTGATGATGGGCTCGGTGTCGAATATTAACTGGAAGGAGATGGACGAGGCATTTCCGGCATTTCTCGTTGTTCTGACCATGCCTCTTACATCAAGCATTTCCACAGGAATTGCGCTTGGCTTTATTTCGTATCCGATTGTGAAAGCAGCACGGGGAAAATGGAGAGACATTCATCCGCTCGTCCTCGTATTTGCCGTTCTGTTTTTCATCCAGCTATTTATTCTATAACATACAGAAAACCCAAACGGCATCCGTTTGGGTTTTTATTTCACCAAAAAAGAGATAGCGGCCGCCAAAAAGCAGCAGGCAACACAAGCATAGTGCAGCGTGTTCACACAGCTTTTTCTGGCCCGGTAATATTCATCACTTTGCTTATCAGCCCCAATTAAGATCGGCGCATCCATCACTTTGTCAAAAATAAGCGAAAGCACATAACGGCAAACCCCTGTATAAACCAGCAACGCAATCACCTTAAGAACGATAGGGGAAACGACTGTTAAAACCGTAAAAGCCGACAAAAGCATATACAGATGCCTCGCATACTCCCCATTCCTCAGCATGACTTTAAAAAACAATTCTTTATAAATTGTATACATTGTCCGTTTCTTAAATATCCTTTTTGAATTCCGGAATAATAGTGGTTTTCTCCTCATCCTGTCCTTTACTCTCGGCATTCTCACATCTTGGCTCATCATCATTACAAGACCTGCAAGAGTGAGCCTGATTTTTTTCTCCTCAAGCACCTCTGCCTCAAAAGCCGAAAATGAAGCCGTCTTTTTCAAACTGCGTATGAAAGCAAAAATAAAAAACAAAACACCGGCAAGCGAGAGCAAGTGCCACTCGGTAAAGGTAATCATGAGAAAAGAACACGCCAAAAGCACAGTCTTGAGAAAAAAGTCCGCAATCTGTCTCCAAATAGATCTTGGTTTTCTGACCCTGTCCTGCTTCAAGGATAAAAAGAGCGTATGAAGACCGAATGCATAGATCAATAGAGCAGCGCTTTCTGGAATAGTGACGCGAACAGAATCAATGATAAAGGGAAGAAAAAGAAAAAAGAGCAACAGCCATTTGGCGAACGTGAACAATATAGAATACACCAATGCGTATTGTTTCATCTGGCGAATGATCGCTTTCTTTTGCAGCAAAAACACCTGGTCCGCTTCCAGTAAAAAAGTATGTATGGAGCCTGTGCAAACAATCATTATACCGACAGCGTATAACCATCTCCATTCGACCCTCTCAGACCACTCGTAAAGAAGGCCGCTTCCGTTTGTCCACTCCACATACTGATAAATCACAAAAGCAAGCGCCGGCAGGACAATGTAGAGCGCAACCGTCCAATCAATGACAGCATGCAGCACCTTAAACTGATATCGGTAAAAATCCAGCCACCTTCGAAAAAAGAGAGACCGTCCGTTCATGCCTTTCCTCCTTGAATCGCCGTATAAAAGCAGTCAAGCAATGACTGCCCTTCTAACCCTGTTTGCTCTTGAATATCCTTTAACGTTCCCTGAAGAAACAAAGAACCTTTATCAATCATGTAAAACCGGTCGCAGATTTTTTCCGCGGTATCAAGTACGTGTGTGCACATGAGAATGCCGGCTCCTCTATCTTTCTCGGCCTTCAGCATGTCCACAAAGCGTTTTGTCGATATCGGGTCAAGGCCGATAAACGGTTCATCAATCACATACATATCAGGCTTAGAAAGAAAAGCCTGAATCAGCATCAGCTTTTGCTGCATGCCCTTCGAAAACGTCACCGGCAGCTCATGCATGACATGATCAAGCGAAAATGTTTCAAGAAGACTTTGGGCACGGTATTCAAATTCACTCTGATCAATGCCGTGCAAAGTGCTGATCAGATCGAGATGCTCCCACAGCGTTAATTCCTCATAAAAGGACGGGTGCTCCGGAATATAAGCAAACGAACAATCATTCCAAGCGATAGTCCCTTTAAAGTCTTGCGAGAGGCCAAGTATCGCCTTGATGGCTGTACTTTTTCCAGCGCCGTTCGCTCCAATCAACCCGACAAGCTCCCCTTCTCTGACTTCCAATAAAACATCGGTGAGCACTTTTTTTCGGCTTGTATACCCTGCTTGCTCTATCGATGCTTCCAACAACATTCTCAATCTCACTCACCCCCTTAATCACATACGAAACAGAATAAAAAAAGTTTCTTTATCCATAATAATATTGTGCTGAAATACATAGTAATCCAACAAGGATGGCGGCCAAACTCAAATTGGAAAAAATTTATAATACTTATTCCTAGATTCACCGCGGCGAAATCGTGTATAATGAAGGCGAATTATTTAAATATTACAGATGTCTGCCTTAGTTGCTATTTCGTACGCAGTTGATAGTCGTGAGTTGTGGTTAGTCAAGTCCATCCGATCTTATGATAGGGAGTGGTTTTTTGAAACCTTCAACAAACCGTATGCTAACTCGAATCAAATCAGTTTACATGTTTATTCAAGAGAAAGGCCTTGTGACAACACAGGAACTGGTTGACGAATTCGGCATTACACCTAGAACGATTCAAAGAGACTTAAATGTGTTAGCATATAATGATCTTGTTCATAGTCCAAGCCGTGGCAAATGGGAGACAACGAGAAAAAAAGTAAAGATTACCTCATAACATTAAAAATTACATAGGGCCGCCCTGTGAGCGGCCTGATAGATACAGGGCGAGGAACGTTCTTAGCCTTGTTTTTGTGTGCTTATATATCATAAAAAATCCCGCATGTGTAATGCGGGGTTTTTTCATGCTTGCGGCTCGTTCAGCCTTTCAAGTTCTTCTTCTGTAAGCTCACGGTATTCTCCCGGCTCCAGAGCAGGATCCAAGGATACGCGTCCCATTGAGAGCCGCTTCAGATAAATGACTTCATTGCCGACAGCATTTGCCATCTGTTTGACTTGATGATATTTTCCTTCTGTTATCGTCAGGTATATCACTGTATGCCCTTTATCGTTTGCCTTTATTTCTGCTTGTGCCGGCTTTGTTTTGTAGCCGCTTTCAATAAATACCCCAGTCTCTAAGCTGGTGATGTCTTCTGGCGAAATTTGCGACTTTAAGTGGACCTCATACGTTTTCGGAACATGCTTTTTCGGCGATAGCAGCCGGTGAGCGAGCTGACCGTCATTTGTCAGCAGCAGAAATCCTTCTGTATCCTTATCAAGCCGGCCGGCAGGAAACGGCTCGAATCTAAGTTCATCCGGCGTCAGCAAATCGACCACTGTCTTTTGCCGGCTGTCCTCAGTCGCTGACAGCACGCCCTGCGGCTTATTCATCATGATATAAATAAACTCGCGGTAATCAATCGGCTCGCCATAAACGGTCACCTCCTGCGCATCAGGGTCCACGTGCGCCTTGACATCTTTTGCCGGCTTTCCGTCGACCATGACGGCTCCCGCTTTCACAATCGATTTGACCTCTTTTCTCGAACCATACCCGCTGTTGGCAAGCAGCTTATCAAGTCTCATGCCAATCTCTCCTTCCTATAAAAGAAAGCCCGCATCAAGCGAGCCCTCTGTTTCAACATATTCTGTTAATCAGCGGCATGTCTGCCTTTCTTTAAGAACCCCGGTAAACGGCGGCCGAATATTTTCTGTAAAAATCCTAAACGATAAGCGCAATACAGGTAGACAGCTCCGCCGACCACAGCAGCAATCAGCACGACGATCGCAGCATGCAGCTGGCCATCCTCGTAGGAGATGAAAAAGCTTAACACCCACTGGACGATTTTAACGGCTATCGCCATCACTGCTGACAAGAGCAGCATCAGAACGCCCCGTTTCACTAATATTTTATACGAATAGCCGGCATGCCGTTTGATCATGATAAATCCGTATATAAGTGAAGCAGTATACCCGAGTGCCGTAGCTAAAATAGCGCCGTCAGCCTGCATCAGCTTAATCAGCGGGACATTCAGCACAAGTTTGATCACGACACCGATCACAAGACTGGCAACCGCAAATTTTTGCTTATTGATGCCCTGCAATATGGCGGCGTTGACAGTAAACAAAGAGAACAAGATCGCAACTGGCGAATACCAAAACAGGATGTCTTTCCCCAATTCAGGATGAAGGCTCTCTGATCCGTAAAAGAACGTATACACAGGGCCTGCTAATACCGATATACCGACAACAGCCGGAATAATTAAAAACAGGATCGTCTGCATCGACTGGTTGATCTGCTGATTTAACAGTTTGTAGTTTCTGCTTGTAAACGATTCTGTAATCGTCGGAATTAAGGTCAGTCCGAATGCCGTCGCAAGAGAAACCGGGATCATTACGAGCTTCTGCACGTAAAGTGTCAGAATGGCCATCATATCCTGACTGATAGCTTGATGCCCCGCTTCAATCATGGCTTTGTTAAACGTATTTGTATCAATATAGTTATACAAAGGGATGGCTAGTCCGACAAACACGTAGGGAGCGGCATAGCTGAAGAGCTCGAAAAACATTTTCTTGTAGCTTAAATCTGCTGTCGGCCCCGTATTAGGCATCATCGCCAGCAGATTGCCTTTTCGTTTGTTCCAATAAATATACAATACGATCAGCCCGCCGAAGGCACCGATCAGCGCTGCAAAGGTTGCATAACCGACAGCGATCACAAGGCCGCCGTTTAAGACTTTCAAAATCAAGAAGGTCGCACTCAATAAAAAGATGATGCGGACAATCTGCTCAACAACTTGTGAGACAGCCGTAGGCCCCATCATTTGATGACCTTGGAAAAATCCGCGCACAAGACTCATAATCGGCACGACTAAAAGCGCTAAGCTGACCATGCGGATGACATATACGACATGATCAATCGTCAAACCGTTATTATCTTTGCCCCCAAGCGATATTTCCGCAAAAAACGGAGCAGATAAATATAGTATGAAAAAGGCAATCATTCCCGTTACAAGCATAACCGACATGCCCGCCTTCAGCATTTTTCTGCTTGTTTCATAATCCCCTTTGGAATTATATTTGGAAACAAATTTAGAAACGGCGGCCGGAAAGCCCATTGTGGCAATGTTCAAAAATAAAGTATATTGATTGTATCCGTATTGAAATAACGCACCGCCTGTCGCTCCGACCATGATGCTGAAAGGAATTAAATAAACCATTCCCAGTATCCGTGAAATATATGTACCGAGCGTTAACACAAACGTGCCTCTTAACAGTTTGCTTGACATGTTTCTTCATCACCATTTTCTACGAAGATTCAACTTTTCTATTTTAACACAACTGGGCATATAGACGGTAATAAATACAAAAGCAATCTCAGGAACAATGCAAGTTTGCGGCAAAATACGTTTAAGCAGAACCTGTCTTTCGCTATAATAGTACTGCGGACAGCGTTCCGCACACGAAATGTAAAAAGAAAGTTGATGATAAAAATGAAGCAGTATGACGTAATTGTAATCGGCGGAGGCCCTTCAGGTCTGATGGCTGCCATTGCAGCCGGAGAACAGGGTGCTGATGTTTTGTTAATAGATAAAGGAAATAAGTTAGGCCGTAAACTTGCCATATCCGGAGGCGGCCGCTGCAATGTGACAAACCGCCTTCCTGTCGAAGAAATTATTAAGCACATCCCCGGCAACGGCCGTTTTTTATACAGTGCGTTTTCTGAATTTAATAACGAAGATATTATCAAGTTTTTTGAAAATCTCGGGATCAAATTGAAGGAAGAGGATCACGGCCGGATGTTTCCGGTGACAGACAAAGCGCAAAGTGTTGTCGACGCGCTGTTAAACAGGCTGAAACAGCTGCGTGTGACGATCAGAACGAACGAAAAAATCAAATCTGTTACATACGAAGATGGTCATACGGCAGGCATTGTGACGAATAATGGCGAAATGATTCAAAGTCAGGCAGTCATTATCGCGGTTGGCGGAAAAAGCGTTCCCCATACCGGCAGCACGGGTGATGGCTATGAATGGGCCGAAGCCGCAGGCCACACCATAACAGAGCTGTTCCCGACAGAGGTGCCCGTCACATCTGCCGAGCCGTTTATTAAGAAAAAAACACTGCAGGGTTTATCGCTCAGAGATGTCGCCGTCAGTGTATTAAACAAAAAAGGCAAAGCCATTATCACACATAAGATGGACATGCTGTTTACTCATTTCGGCCTCTCAGGCCCCGCCATACTCAGGTGCAGCCAGTTTATCGTGAAAGAGCTGAAAAAACAGCCGGAAGTGCCAGTCAG
Source organism: Bacillus sp. AF23 (assembly GCF_020861455.1). NCBI lineage: Bacteria > Bacillati > Bacillota > Bacilli > Caryophanales > Bacillaceae > Bacillus > Bacillus sp. AF23. Next base: position 87,365 of record NZ_JAJHVY010000002.1, on the reverse strand, counting down.
AATTGATTTGTTTCCGGATATCAATGAAGAAACGCTATTCCAAAAGATGCATAAGGAGCTGAAAGACGCGCCGAAAAAAGCGTTAAAAAATGTGCTGAAGCCTTGGATGCAGGAGCGCTACCTTCTTTTCCTGCTCGAAAAAAACGGCATTTCACCGAACATGTCATTTTCTGAGCTGCCGAAGGAGCCTTTCAGACAATTTGTCAAAGACTGCAAGCAATTTACCGTTCTCGCAAACGGCACGCTGTCTCTAGACAAAGCGTTTGTCACAGGAGGCGGTGTATCGGTGAAGGAGGTTGACCCGAAAAAGATGGCGTCTAAAAAAATGGACGGCCTGTATTTTTGCGGAGAAATCTTAGATATTCACGGTTATACAGGCGGATACAATATCACATCTGCGCTCGTCACAGGCAGACTCGCCGGACTGAATGCCGGACGCTTTTCCCGTATGTAAACATTAGACTTTTCAAATTCTTACAGCATGCCGGGCATTTGAAAAATTCCCGCAAAAATGTTAGGGTGAGATTTGTTTTGTTTCACCTGATTGCGGGGTAATTTACAGGAAGGAATGATCTGCCATCGTACGACCATACTAAGCCTGCGAGGAAGATATAGGCGTACACAAAAAAATCAGAGGGTGAGAATGTTTGAAGAATATATCTAGTGTATTTTGGATTGTGATTGTCATCACAGCCGCAGCCGTTTTGTGGGGCGTTATTTCTCCTGACAGCCTGCAAAACGTGTCTCAATCGGCACAATCGTTTATAACAGATTCATTTGGTTGGTATTATCTATTAGTTGTCTCTTTGTTTGTCGGGTTCTGTCTCTTTTTAATTGTCAGCCCGATCGGAAAAATCAAACTGGGGAAACCGGATGAAAAACCGGAATTCGGGTTATTATCTTGGTTTGCCATGCTGTTCAGTGCAGGCATGGGAATCGGCTTAGTATTCTATGGTGCGGCTGAACCGATCAGCCATTACGCAATTAGCTCTCCATCAGGTGAAACAGAAACCCCCCAAGCCTTCAGAGATGCGCTCCGGTACACGTTTTTCCACTGGGGACTGCACGCTTGGGCCATTTATGCCGTCGTGGCATTATGTATCGCATATTTTCAATTCCGCAAAGACGCGCCTGGATTAATCAGCAGCACACTGACTCCGATTCTCGGCGATAAAGTAAACGGCCCGATCGGTAAACTGATTGACTGTATTGCTGTTTTCGCTACAGTTGTCGGCGTTGCAACGAGTCTGGGGATCGGCGCAACTCAAATTAACGGCGGATTGAATTACCTATTCGGAATTCCGAATCATTTTATCGTTCAATTGATTTTGATTATCATTGTAACAGTGCTCTTTTTACTATCGGCTTGGAGCGGACTCGGAAAAGGCATTAAGTATTTAAGCAACACCAATATGGTACTAGCCGGATTGCTAATGCTGTTTATGCTGGTTGTCGGACCTACCGTTTTGATCATGAACTCACTTACAGATTCAATTGGGCAGTATATTCAAAACATTGTTCAAATGAGCTTCAGACTGGCGCCGAACGATCCAGGCAAACGTGAATGGATCAACGGCTGGACGATTTTCTATTGGGCATGGTGGATTTCCTGGTCTCCATTTGTCGGCATTTTCATCGCCCGTGTATCCCGAGGCCGGACAATCCGTGAATTTTTGATCGGCGTCCTGGTGGCACCATGTATTTTGGCTTTCCTATGGTTCTCCATTTTCGGTGTTTCAGCAATGGACCTTCAGCAAAAAGGTATCTTTAATGTGGCAAAGCAGTCTTCCGAAACGATGCTGTTCGGAACACTGGATCACTATCCGCTGACGATGATCACGTCTATCCTGGCATTGATCCTGATCGCCGTGTTCTTTATCACATCAGCTGATTCAGCGACATTTGTCCTTGGTATGCAGACGACATACGGTTCATTAAACCCGGCTAACTCAGTCAAATTCAGCTGGGGTATCATTCAGTCTGCTATGGCAGCTGCGCTCTTGTATTCCGGCGGACTTGCCGCTTTGCAAAACACAGCGATTCTGGCGGCACTGCCGTTTTCAATTGTTATCCTGCTCATGATTGCTGCTCTTTATAAAGCATTGGCAAGAGAACGAAGAGAAATCAGAGCAGCAGAGAAATTCCAGAAACCGAGAAGCCCAAGAGTGAAAAAGGCTTAACCATAAAAAAGATCTTTCCGCAGTCCGCGGGAAGATCTTTTTTTATTTTCGATATAGAATGAGTGCGGAAAAACAGTAGAGCTGCTCGCCTTCAGGGTCACATGCCGCTGAAACCGTATATTTGATATCAACCAGCTGCTCTTCCGATATTCCTTTTAAAAATGAATTGATCTCCGTTTGCAAATCTTTTTCATGCTCTTCATCAAACACTGCTACCTTCAGCATTTATCCGCTCTCCTTTCTCTATCAATCTATTCCGTTTGGAATCAATATATGATAGAGAAATGTTTACCTCGTCTCCGGATAAAAAGCTTCTGGTGCAGGATGTTTCTTTGCCGGTTCATGGTCCTGCTGCTCCAGCTTCACCAAGACGGCATAAGCGATCCTCATGTGGCAGTAGCTGATGAGACTGACGCTGAAAAAAGGGACAATTCCCGGCAGATAAGCCAGCAGGAAAAAGAGCGCGACCGTCAGCGCAAGCATGACGAGGGTATATTGTAAGTACGCCACACTCAGCAAGAGGGAAAACTTAAAATACAGACGTTTTTTCCAATCAAAGTGGACGAGCAGCGGAAACACATAAAAAAGCATTGATACAAACAGAAAGCCAAATATCATAATAGCAAAGCGCAGGATATGCAATAAAAAGTGGCTTGGGTAAATAAAGGCCAAATCGATATAAATGATCAAACCGATTAACACCAGTACAGCACCGATCAGATTGGAACGGAGAAATTCAGCTTTGTATTCCCGCCAAAATGTCGGCAGCACCGGAACGTGATCCTGACCCTGAATCCATTTTCGCATAACAGCGAATAAAGCGGCAGTCGCGGGCATGACACCGAGCACTCCGAAACCGATGATCGTAAAAAGCAGCCAAAGCAAATTGGTATACGCAAACCTCATGATCCACTCGCAAAAACGCAGCACCCGTCCCATTGATCCGTCATGTTCCACGAAAGCCCCTCCTCTTCGCTTTATACATTTTGCATATGAAAAAGCTGTTTAATATCAATTGGTTTCTTTTCAACAACGGAGCGCCATATTCCCTCACCGACCGCGATAGAATAGGCTCCGGCTTCGGCTCCGGCCAAAATGTCATACTGGCGCAGCGGATCTTTGCCTATAAATAGATCAGCAAGCAAAAGCGGATCACCTCCGCCGTGTCCTCCCTCGTTTTTGACGACTTGAATGGTTTGCTTCGATTCAAAAAGCGGATAATACTCAATCGTCTGCTCGGGAAAAGCAAACGGAATTCTGGAAGGCTCATGGAATTCATTTGATTCAATGCGTCCTTTTGTGCCGTTTATCGTAAGGCGGTAGCCTTCGTACGGAGCGGAAAATGTGATCGAGTAGCTTAAAAGCGCACCGCCGTCATATTTGACAGCCGCCACATACGTATCCTCAATGTCGATCTCCTCGTCAAAAATGCACGCGTCAGGGCGATATGCGGTATATAAGCTTGACTGGTCTGCATCCGCCTTGAGATGATCATCCTTTACAGAAGCTTTAGAGGCACGGGGGTGCCATCTCGCATAGTAATGGCATTTCTCTTTGACCCGGCATGTGCCGCAAAAACGCCCGTCTTCTTCCGGCAGCGGATTCCACTCACTGTCCGGCCCGTAGTAATTCAACTCGCCGTAAGCAAATACCTCCGCCGGGTTTTGGCCGAGCCACCAATTCACCAGATCGAAATGATGTGTGGATTTATGGACAGAAAGGCCGCCGGAAAATTGCCTGGATCGGTTCCAGCGTTTAAAATAGCTGGCGCCGTGATAGGTATCAATATACCAATTCAAATCAACAGAGGTGACCCTTCCTATTTTTCCTTCTAAAATCATTTCTTTGATTTTCCGATGATACGGGCTGTAGCGGTAATTAAACGCGACAGTAACCTTCCCTTTGCTTTTCGCTTCTGCCTCAAGAACCCGCTTTGCATCCTGCACCGTCGTCACCATCGGTTTTTCCGTTATGACATCCGTATCCCACTGAAGGCTTCTCAATATATAGGTGATATGGGTGTCATCCCTTCCCGTCACAATCACAATGTCTGGCTTCGAAACGCTCATCATATTATCAAAATCTTCTTCTTTATACTCCGGTACTTGTGCAAGCTCCGGAAATGCCTCTTTGCAGACGGCGAATCGTTTCGGATCGGCATCCAGCAATCCCGTAATTTGATAAGTGGATGTAAACTGTTTGAGCAGTGGTTTGATAAACATGCTGAGGGCTCTGCTGCTTAATCCGCAAATGACGATGCTTTTCAATGGTTCCCACCCCTATCGGACTTCTGTTAATTGGGAAATCAGCTGCAGCGCTTCCTCTGTTTTTTCGGAGTATACAGGGATAAACGCTGCCATATTTCGATTCAGCCGAAAAGAATAGCCGTTCAGCTGTTTATCCCCTTTCTCAATCAGAACGGCATAGACTGTTTTTTCTCCCGTTTTTTGATTTACGGCTGTATAAGGCGATGAATGTTTCAGTGACAATCCGTCTAACGGCTGAAAATTTCCCGGATCATCGTATGCTGCAAACAAGTCTTCAGGCACGATAAAGACGTCACCCTCGCGAGCCGTAATTTCAGTCAGCAGCTTTTCCGGCAAAGCGGGAAAGATTTCTGCCCTGCCTGCCTTCTTTTCAGCGGCCTCTTTTATGTTATCCTGTACGCCTGTCTGCATATCTGAAAACAGGATGACATGAATGCCGTACGGTCTGCTTGAGCACGAAGCCAAAAACAGCACCGAGACGATCACACATACAGCCGCACATAGAGATCTTTTCATTTTTCGTCTGACCCGAGAAGCGCTTCCAATTCTGTCATCGCCAAAATAAACGCTCCCGCCCCGTGAAGGTCGTTTGTGCTCCGTTCCCGGCTGACATAATAATCATAAAATCCTGCCGACGTTCCGACACATATATCTTTGACGAGAAACGCACCGTCTTTTGTTGTTTCAGTTTTATGCTGAATCAGCCCTTGATACGCTTTTAACAAAGACGTTTTATAGGATCTGTCGAGATATCCCTTATTGATTCCTTTAGCGATGGCATACATATACAAGCACGATCCCGAGCTTTCCAGCCAGTTGTCAGATCTGCCGCCCTTGTCAACGATCTGATACCATAATCCTGTTTCCTTGTCTTGGCAGCGGCAGATGCTTTCGAGCATGTCCTGCAGTGTTTTTTTCCAGACATGACGGGTTGGGTGCTTCTCAGGCAGCTCTTCAATCATGTCTGCGAGTGACATGACGTACCAGCCGATTGAACGCGCCCAAAACTCCGGAGAGCAGCCTGTCTCTTGACTGGCCCAAGGCATTTTTTTCGCTTCATCCCACGCATGATAGAAGAGCCCGGTCTTTGGATCCTTCGTATGCTTTCTCATCAGGCCTTCCTGAAGCACAACCATGTCAAACAGCTCCGGCTCGTGCTTCAAATTGGCATATTTCAGTGCAAACGGCCCGCCCATATATAAACCGTCAAGCCACATTTGATATGGATAGCCGTCCTTATGCCAGAACCCCTGCTCTGACGTTCGGTTCAGCGTTCCGTATAAGCCCCGCAGCCTTTTTGCCGCTTTTACATAGCGTTCATCCTTCGTCTTGTCGTATAAAGGAAAAAGAATAAGGCCTGCCAGAATCGCGTCGAGTTCGTCTCTTTTAAATAATAGATTGCCATAATCATCAATTAGGAGATCCGCATAAGCTTTCGCATAATCAAAGTACCGTTCCTGTCCGGTTGCTTCCCAAAGACGCAAAACCCCGCATAAGAAAACGCCCTGATGATAGTGCCAGCGGTTTGCAGGCGGCAGCTCTTCAACTGTATACGTGTTCATAATCGTTTCTGCCAATGCCTCCGCATACGTAAGAGGCGACTTTACAGCGATTGATTGATCCATTGATACCATCCCTTTCTTAATAGATTCCTTCCTCGCCAAATTTCTTCGCCAAACGATTCGCAAGCATGACCAAAATCAGCCCGACCGCCGCTTTAAATACGCCGACCGCTGTACTGTAGCTGAATTGGCCCTGTTTCAGCCCTGCAGTATAAACGTACGTATCAAAAATTTCCGCGACTTCCCTGTTTGTGGCGTTTAACAGCAAATATACATGCTCAAAGCCAAGCTCCAGCGTGTCCCCGATTTTTAAAATCAGCAAAACGACGATGACGCTTTTGATAGCCGGCAGCGTAATATGCCACATTTGCCGCAGCCGCCCCGCTCCGTCCATTTTCGCCGCTTCATAAAGCTGAGGATCAACCGCCGTCATTGCGGCCAGATAGATGATCGTTGACCAGCCCGCTTCTCTCCAGATGACCTGCAGAATATACAGCGGACGGAACCATTCTTCATTCAGCAGAAAATTGATTTTTTCACCGCCAAAAAACGTAATCAGTTCATTAATCAGGCCCCCGTCTACTGTCAAAAGCACAAATGACAGCGATACAACAATGACCCAGGACATAAAGTGCGGAATATAAATCAGCGTCTGAACGAATTTTTTAAAGAGTGCGATCCGCACTTCGTTTAGAAGAAGCGCTAATAAAATCGGCACCGGAAAAAAAATGGCCAGATTCAAGGCAAAGAGCACGAGCGTATTTTTTAACAGGACAAAAAATGTAGGCTCTGTAAACAGCCTGATAAAATGCTTCAGCCCGACCCACTCGCTGCCCCAAATACCGAGAAACGGCTGATAATCCTGAAACGCAATCACGATTCCCCACATTGGAACGTATTTAAATAGCAAAAAATAAATACATCCCGGCAAAATCATAAAGTACAAAAACTTTTGCTGCAGCAGCTTATTTAGTAAGCGCTTTCTTTTTTCTTTTTTTAAAATGACTGCGTCTACAGCCGGCGCTTGCGCTTCTGCTGTTTTCATCTTTTTCAAAGCCTCCTTTCACGGGTTCTTGTTTTCACTGTAGCGCAGCGTGCAAAAGTCCGTCTACAATCATATGATCACATTCTGCCTGAGCCCTTTGTCATCAAGGATTTCGCGCCTCTATCTGAAAAAAAGACACCGATATTAGAAAATGATTATTGACAGTATCTATCAATCTTTGGATTAATTGTATTAAGGTGTTATGAAATGGGGGGTTTTATGAAAAGAAGCCAATACAAGTTTTATTACAAACTCATCACGTTTTTTTGTTTACTCAGCACCATTCCCGTCATTTTGGTCGGTTTGTTTTCGTACGAGCACTCTCAGAAAACGGCCATCTCCAACGTTTCGGAGGAAAAACTCGACACGCTCCAGCAGACCCAGCTAAGCATCGAGCACATCCTAAAAACCGTCGATCATTCTTTAACCCACTATGTGAGTTCGCCGCCTCTCCTCCGCACACTGTCCGAGCCTTTGCACTCTGACCAATTTCAAATCTATGACCAAGTGAACCAAGAGCTCAACTATTTGCAAAGCTTTGATACCGATTTGTCCAACATGACACTTGTCAGCTATATGAAAAATTGGTACATGAACAATTCCGGTTTGTACCGCATGAATACGGACTCCCTTCATAAAGCAGCCGAGGCGTATTCGAAAAAACAAGCCAGCCGGTCCTATTGGACGCTGGAAAAAAACAACCGTTTGATCTCCACAAAGGAAGGCACTTCAGAAAGCTGCCGGTATAATATCAATTTGATTAAGCAGCTCCCGCTGAACAGCACAAACACGAAGGGACTGGCAGCCGCAAGCATCCCAAGCTGTTCACTCGTTAAAAATATGCCTGATTATTCAAGCGCAAACAGCGTGTTTATCATTGATGAAAAAGGCCGTATCATCCTTCACAACAACATGTCTGATATAGGCGATTCTCTTCAGAACGACGATTTTGTCAAAAAAATGCTGACGCAAAGCTCCAAAAGCGGCCAGTTTGAAACAGTCATTGACCGCATTCATTATAAAGTGACCTATCAAAAATCAGACTATAACACGTGGACTTATTTTTCTCTCGTTTCCCTGCCCGAACTAAAAAAAGAAGCCAAGTCGATCGGCTGGATCGCCTTTACGGTATGCTTCGTTTTGTTAACGCTTTCATTATTATTTTCTTGGCTGGGTTCCCGCCATTTTTATAAGCCGATCCGGCTGCTTTATGAATCATTTGCGCGGCACGGAGCCTTTCCAGAAAAACAGCCTCATCAAAACGAGTTTGAATTAATCGAGCAAAGCTTCAAGCAGCTCAAAAACAGAAACGACGACCTTGAAGAAACAATGAGGCAGCAGGCCACTCATCTTCAGCAATATTTTATGGTCAGGCTTATGCTTGGAAAGCTGACGGAAGAGGAGGTCAATAACCGCTTTGAAAGCCTCGGCTTAAAACAAAATTGGCGTCACCTCGCCCTGCTGGTGCTCCAAATTGACACGCTGAATCAGACACCGTATGAGAAAAAAGATATGGACCTGCTGTTGTTTGCCGTCAACAGCCTGATTGAGCGGAACATCCCCGCGGAAAAACGCCTCGCACCAGCGGTAGTTGATAAACAGCAGGCAACCATATTGATGAATGAGAGCGGAACAAAAGAGGCATTTATGGCCGAGCTGAATGATACTGCCCGGATGATTCAGGATACAGTTGAAGCTGAGCTGCACCTGTCTGTCAGCATCGGCGTCAGCCAGCCGTTTGATGCATTAGCAATGGCGAAAAACGCCTATGCGGAAGGCTTAGAAGCGTTAAAATACCGGCTGAAAGCAGAAAACAAATCGATTATCTTTTATGAAGATCTGGATCAGAAAAAAACGTTCAAAACCCATTTTCCGAAGCAGCTTCAGCATGAACTGTTCGATGCTGTAAAAGCCGGTGACAAGGAGAAAGCAGACAAATGCCTGCACGCGATTTTACAGTCGATGTTTACACACAACACCAACCCGTACCAATTTCAGATCGCAATCGCCCGTTTTCTGAATCATGTCATTGAACTGATGCATGTACTCGGAATAGAACTATTTGAGCTTGAAGAAAACAAAATGCTGTATGACCAAATTTTTGAGCTGAAGACATTCGAGGATACTGAAAACTGGCTGAAGCAAGAATTCATTGATCCGATGACAGACAAAGTAAATGCCCGGGCCGATGCACAGTACAAAAATATTTCCGACAACATAATCCATATCATCCACCATGAGTTTGAATCCGATTTAACGCTGGACGAAATTGCCCGCAGGCTGCATTACAACCCGAACTACTTAAGCAGTATTTTCAAAAAAGAAATGGGCATTTCATTCAGCGAGTATGTCTCAAATTACCGCCACCATATGGCAAAAAGCTGGCTGGCTGAATCCGACATGGCAGTGAAAGACATAGCTGAAAAGCTCAAATACAAAAACTCGCAAAACTTTATCAGATCCTTTAAAAAGCTGGAAGGCATCACACCGGGCAGCTACCGCCAGCAAAAAAGAAGCATATAAAAACCCAAAACCGCTTGCACGTTTTGGGTTTTTTCAATATTACTTTGTTTTTTTAAACGCTTCCTCGTATTCCTGAATAATCTGCTTTCCTCCGCTTGTTTCCCATTTTTCAACTTCTTTATCAAACTGGCTTTCTGTAATTTCTCCGATCATATATTTATAGGTGGCATCGTCTATCATTTTTTTCAGTTCATCTCCGCGTTCAGACTCCGCGGCGGAATACAAACTCTCTGCCGGATTGGAGACGATGATGTTTTCATTGTCTTCCGTGAGCTCCTCGTACGCTGTCCGCAGCGGATCACCGGTGTTTTTTAAGTAGGCTTTATCGATAGCGATTAAGGCGGACAGCGGCTGAATATCCATCTGCCAATCTTTTACCTGGCTTTCTTTTCTTGTGAATGTTTTGCCTTTGCCTTTATTATAATGAACCCCGTCAATGCCGTATGTCATCAGGCTGTAGACGTCCTCTTCGGCTATTCGGTCAAAGAACGCCAAGATCCGTTTCAGCTCGGCTTCTGATTTCACACTCGTTTTCGAGAAAGCAAATACACCGTTATGCCCACCTGACGCCCATACACGCTCTTTTCCGTCAGGGCCTTTTATGCGGTTGATGATCTCCAGCTCCATTGATTTATCGGAGGCATTGTCACGCAAATTGACAGCGTCCACCATATTCCCGATATAGATGCCGGCTTTTCCTTGAGAAAACAGCTCCTGCTGCTGGGTTTTGCTTGTGACCGGAAAGTCTTTATTCATGTAGCCGTTATCACGCAGTTTTTTCATGTAATCCATCGTGTCTTTGTATTCTTTCGTCATGAAATCAGGCGTAAATGTGCCGTTTGATTCCTTCCAGTCTGTCGGCATGCCTTCATATGAGCCAAGCGTCTTAAAAGCGCCGTAAATCAGATCATTTCGGTCAGTCAATCCGAATGTATCATCTTTTCCATCCTTGTCCGGGTCGTTCTCTGTAAACGCTTTGGCAACCTCATAAAGATCATCCAGCGTTTCCGGCGTTTTCAAATTCAAATTGTCCAGCCAGTCCTTCCGAATGACGATGCCTTGTCTCGAGAGGGGACGCTCTCTGTATATCCCGTAAAGCTTGCCATCGATTGTGACATTTTTATTAATGAGTTTATTCATCTTGTTTAAATTCGGATAATCTTTGATATAATCGCCGATTTCCCAGAACATTCCCGATCTGAAGGCATTCATGACAGACGAATTTTTAATGTCTTGAATCGTCACGATTTGCGGGAGATTGCCGGCTGCAAGCGCCGCATTCAGTCTGTCTTCTTTTACCGCATCAGGAACCCACGTGATGTCCAGTTCTGTATTTGTCAGCTTCTCAATTTCTTTGATCGCCCTGTCTTTCGGCGGCTGCTGGTGATACAAAATCGCCATCATAGACAGCTTTACCTTTGAATCCGAGTCCGCCTTGCCTGATGATTGATCAGCCCCTTTACAGCCCGCCATCACTCCTCCGAGAGCAAATACAAGCACAATCAGAAGCACCCTCCATTTGTTTCCCATGATATCCCTCCGTTTCATATTCTTTATCCTTTGACAGACCCCAGCAAAGCCCCTTTTGCAAAATGCTTTTGAATAAATGGATAGACCAGCAGAACCGGAATGGTTGCTACGACTATTACTGCCATTTTGATCGTTTGCTCAGGCGGCGGGCTGCCCGAGCCCATTTCCGACATATCCCCTTGCACCCCGCTTGATACAATCACGATTTGGCGCAAAAGCACCTGAATCGGCCACTTAGCTGAATCATTTAAGTACAAGATCGCCGTCATATACGTATTCCAGTACGTCACCGCATAAAACAGTGAAATCGTTGCGATCGCTGGAAGAGACAGAGGCAGCACAATTTTGAAGAAAATCCCCAAGTCATTGCAGCCGTCAATTTTTGCGGACTCTTCCAGGCTCGCCGGGATGTTTTGAAAGAAGTTTTTCAGAATGATCAAGTTAAAGGCATTAATCGCTGTCGGCAAAATAAGGGCCCAGTAAGAATCGAGCAATCCAAGGGATTTGACTACCAGGAAAGTCGGAATCATTCCGCCGCTGAAGAGCATCGTAAATACGACGAGAAACATGAGCGGCTGCCGCCCAATTAAGTCGCGGCGGGATAAACCGTAAGCCATCAATGAAGAAAGAAACATGCTGACCGCCGTGCCTACAACTGTCACAAACACAGAAACGAGCAAGCTTTTATAAATGATATCTGTCGAAAAAATGTAACGATAGGCATCGAGCGAAAAAGTGGTCGGTATTAAGATGAATGTTTTCGAAACCACTTCCTCTACTGTGGCAAAGGATGCCGCAATGACATGAATAAACGGAAGTACGCATATTAAAGCGAACATCAGCAAAAATCCGTAAATCAACATATCAAACAGGCGATTTTTCAGTGAATGTGCGATCGTTCCCACCTCCCTTTTTGTAAGCGTTATCATTTTTTAATAAACGAGCTGCAGCTTGTGACGATATCGTGTCTAAAATGTAGCAAATGTGCGATTGCCATGTCTATAATCATTTGAACACTGTCCCTTGCCCGGCGGCATCGGAACTGGCTTGAAACCGATCATAAAAGAAAAAGAGCATAATCTTAGAAAATGATTATGCTCTGTTATTGCCGTTCTCTTCCTCTTTCAGAAGCTCAGCAGTATTCATTTGAGGCGCAAACCCAAGCTCCTGAACCGCGGATTCTATCGACCACGGCTTGCCGGGATTGTCAGAGACGGCGTAATAAGTGCCGTAACGGATATTCGTTTCAATGGCCGCTTTAAAAATCGACAGCAAGTCCGGATGGGAAAGAAGCGTTTTTTTCGTCCGGTCGTTCTCATGCAGTGTATCCATTTCATCTGTGACGACCGTTCCGATTCGAAGGTTGATGACAGAGAGCTTATTTTCCAGATAAAACAGGTGACCGATATGTTCCGAGGTCAGCTTTAGGACGCCGTATAGATTTTTTGACAGCGGATAATCGTCGGTTGTGATTTCCCGCCCTAAGAGCGAACGTCCGTCTTTTTCGTACACATCTGTCACATGATTGCTGCTGGCGAAAACAACCTTTGGGATGCCGAGCTCTGCTGCCGCACGGCACAAATAGTAGCTTGCTCTATAAAAAATATCCGTCATTTTTTCAAATTCAGCTGTGTCCATGACATCGTATTTGATTTTGACAGCGAGTAAGTTCACGATCACGTCTGTATCTCTCGGAATCTTTTTCAATAGATCCTCATAGTTTGACGCGTCTGCCTGAATGGCGGGTCCTAAGCCTTCGTAGCGGTCTTTATCCAGCACCGTCACCTCGTACTCAGACTTAAGCCCTTCAGCCAATATCCGCCCAATCATACCATTTCCGCCAGCGATCAGCACTTTTCTCATATGTTCACTCCCCCTTTTTTATAGATTGCCCATTTTCCCAGGGGATGACACTTTTTCAGCATTCACATGGCTTCCTTTAGCCTTCATTAAAAAGTAACTGGCAGCTCCATAAGCGCTCTAAAACCAATTAGCTTCCGGTATCGCACTTCAGAAACAGCGAGCTGCAGGCTTGGCATGCGCTGCAGAAGAGTGTTGATTGCAATTTGTGTTTCTAACCGTGCCAGCGAAGAACCTATACAAATATGGTGGCCCTGCCCGAATGAAAGATGGGGATTAGGGCTTCTGGTGATATCGAACTCATTGGCATGCGCGAATACTTTTGGATCTCGATTGGCAGCCCCCAGCAGAACATAGACTTGCTCCCCTTGACGAATCGTTACGCCATTCATTTCAATCTCTTCTGACGCAACACGGGCTGTCATTTGTGTGGGGCTTTCATAGCGTAAGCATTCCTCAACTGCGGTATGAATCAGAGCTGGGTTTTCTTTGAGCTGCAAAAGCTGTTCTCGATGCTGCAGCAGACAAAGAATTGAGTTGCTGATGAGATTCACTGTTGTTTCATGTCCGGCGATTGCCAGCAATATACACGTTGATGCCACTTCCTCTTCCGTCAGCTTATCAGCCTGCTCTTCCTTCAGCAGCATGCTGATCACATCATGCTGCGGATTTTGTTTCCGTTTTTGAATGAGCTCTCTAAAATACTCCTTCATCTTTACTGTGATCTGATTGCCGTCTGTTAACACCCTTCTTGATCGGGTTAAATCAATTGTTTGAACGAGGCTTGACGCCCACTCTTTACATTGATCCCTTTCTTCTGCCGGCACACCTATGATCTTAGCTATAATGCAGCTTGCCAAAGGAAAAGCAAAGTCAGAAATCAGCTCCATCTTTTTTTCACCTTGCACTTGATCAAGCAAATGATGGACAGTTTCATTTATAAATGGGCGATAGCACTCTGTCATTCTCGGAGTAAATACCCCGCTGACCGGCATACGCAGGCGCCTGTGATCAGGCTGATTCTGAAACAGCATCATCTGCTTCTGGACATGATTCAAATCCTTATATTTTATAGAGGTCTCAGGCAGCGGGACACGTGTTCTGAATCTGGTATCTTTCAGAATTGCTGCCGCTTCCTCATATCCCGTGACATACCAGCCTGGATACTTCAAAACATTCCCTTTATATAAAGGGTGTGCAGAACGTAATGTATCGTAAAAAGGATAAGGGTTTTTAAAAAATGCAGAAGGTGTAAGTGAAATTGAATTTGTCATATGCTCCCTCTCATGATTCTGACATCATCATTTTGACTCCATAAAAATAAAAGCAATCAACATGACACCGATTGCTTCTATTCTTGCTTTCAGCTATTTGCACTTAAACTGGCTTTCATTTCTTCGACCGATTCTACTTCAAATCCTAAATCACTCAGCATTTTATGATCCTCCGTCTCCTCCTGTCCGGAAGTCGTTAAATAATCTCCGACAAAGATGGAGTTGGCGGCGTACAGCCCCAATGGCTGCAATGAACGGAGATTGACCTCTCTTCCACCAGAAATGCGGATTTCTTTTGACGGATTGATATAACGGAACAGCGCCAGCACTTTTAAGCAATACAGCGGGTTTAATTCATTTACGCCTTCTAATGGTGTGCCGTCAATCGCATGCAAAAAATTCACCGGAATGGAATCAGCGTCAAGGGCCTTCAAGCTTTGTGCGATATCGATGACATCCTGTTTCGTTTCCTTCATCCCGATAATGGCGCCTGAACATGGAGACATGCCGGAGGTTTTTGCAATCTGAACCGTATTGACCCTGTCCTCATACGTATGTGACGTGGTAATGTTTGAATGATTTCTCTGTGATGTATTGACATTATGATTATAGCGGTCTACTCCGGCTTCTTTCAGCCGCTTCGCCTGCTCCGGCTTTAGCAATCCGAGACACGCACAAACTTTCAGTCCATACGTATCTTTTATTTCCTGTACCGCTTCTGCGACCTGATCCACTTCTCTGTTGGACGGCCCCCTGCCGCTTGCCACGATACAATATGTACCTATGTTCAAATCATGCGCCCGCTTTGCGCCTTCCAGAAGGGTTTCCTTATTCACCATCCGGTAACTCTCAATCGGCGCTTTTGAAATGGCAGACTGGGAACAATAGCCGCAATTTTCCGGACAGAGCCCTGATTTTGCATTCATAATCATATTGAGCTTTACTTTTTTTCCATAAAACCGTTTTCTGATGTGAAAAGCTCCATGCATCAAAAGCAAGATGTCTTCATCTGGACAGTTTAAAATCGAAAGCGCCTCTTCGTTGGTCACCTCTGCTCCGCCCAGCACCCGGTCTGCAAGTTCCATCCATTGATTCATTTTCATGCCCCCACTCGATTGATCAGTAATGATAAATCTATATGGTCCTTCACCATATTCTGAATCGTTTCTTTTGTTGTGTTTATCAGCTTTGGCGTCACTCCTAATAGCGGCACACCGCATAGGCTCTCAATCATTTCAGGATTGGTTTTTTCATCATGATCTGGAGAATCACTGATTCCATTGATGACGATTCCGGCGATTGGAAGGCCCATGCTTTTGGCATATTGAACAGTTAAAAAGGTGTGATTAATCGTTCCAAGATGAGGGCGTGCCACAATAATCACTGGAAGCTGTAACGCTTTTATAACATGACTGACTAAAAAATCCTCTCCCAATGGCACAGAAATCCCGCCCGCACCTTCTACGATGAAGCATTCATGTTTTTCTCTTATCCGCTCCCAATGGCGTAAGACCTCTTCCATTTTGACAGCCTTTCCCTCCAGCTTTCCTGCAACATATGGAGCTAGCGGCTCTTTAAATGCAAAAGGCGTAATCTCTTCATGTGAAAGACTCGTTTGCGACATCTCTTTCAGCAGGCTTGTATCGCTCTCTGGATGATGAGGGGAGATTCCGCTTAGAAATGGTTTAAATACTCCGACATCCATCTTATTTTCCCGCAATAAGGCTGCAAGACCGCAGGATATCACCGTTTTCCCCACTTCTGTATCTGTTCCGGTTACAAAAAAACCTCTCATGGAATGATGTTCAGCTCCTTTCCGATTGAACGAAATGCTTCCAGCAAATGATCAATATCCCTCATACTGTGCCCAGCAGTGATGGTTAATCGGATACGGCTTTCTCCTGGCGCAACGGTCGGCGGACGAATGGCAGGGGCATAGATTCCTTTGTCCTGCAGTTTTTCAGCAAACGTGACCGTTTTTCGGGTATCGCCGATGACCACCGGAATAATCGGTGTATGATGCCCCTTCACCACATAGCCCATGTGCTTCAGATTCGTTTTGATCATCTGGATATAAGAATATAAAAGCTGTCGTTTTTCCTTGCTGGCCTCCATGATGTCTAACGCCTCATGGGCAGCTGCACAGCTTGCCGGCGGAATAGCGGTTTGAAAGATAAACGTTCTGGCATGGTTCAGCAGAAAGTCGATGAATACCGCTGAACCTGCAGCGAATCCCCCTTCCGCTCCGGCAGCTTTGCTTAACGTGCCGATGACAATGTCAGGACAAACACCGAAATGTTCACTCGTCCCTCCTCCTGATTCTCCCAAAACACCTGTTGCATGCGCATCATCAACGATCACGTAAGCATTGCAGCTTTTAGCAAGAGAGATGATCTGATCAAGAGGGGCAATCGTGCCATCCATGCTAAATACCCCGTCTGTTACGATAAAACGGCGCTGGTACCGCTGTGTTTCTTTCAGTTTTTCTTCAAGATCAGCCATTTCGATATGGCGATAAATGACCGTATCAGCCTTAGACAGGCGGCAGCCATCGATGATACTTGCATGATTTAATTGATCACTTAAAATGACGTCCCCTTTTTCAGGTAACGAAGAAAGGACACCGACATTGGCTAAATAGCCGCTTGAAAACAGTAAAGCCGCTTCTGTCCGTTTAAAGCCGGCAATCTTTTTTTCGAGTTTTTCATGCCAGATCGAATTGCCCGTCGTTAAACGCGAGCCGGTGCTTCCTGCTCCAAATTGCTGCAGTGCTTCTTGAGCTGCAGAGATTAAGCGGTTATGGTTTGCGAGACCTAAATAATTGTTTGACGACCAGACCGTTTGATTTTTGCCATCAATCGTCACCTCCGGAATTGGAAGCCCATTCATTGTTCGCAGTGTACGGTATACGCCGGCTCCCTTCGCTTTGTCTAACCGGCGGCTTAACCAGCTGTCAATGCTCAAGGCTGGTTACCTCTTGGATCGCTTCTTTCATAATAGACACCATTGCTTCGAGCTCTTCAGCTGTGCTGGCAAGCGGAGGCAGAAATGCAATTACATCGCCGAGCGGTCTCGTCAGCATCCCGAGCTCTCTCATTTTCAAAGAAACTTTGTACCCCACTCGCCGATCAGCAGGATAAGGCCGTTTGGTTTCCTTTGACTGAACAAGCTCTGCGCCGCACATAAAGCCGAGCTGCCGAATATCCCCAACGTGAGGAAGTGCATGCAGGTCTTGAAGAAGTAAATGGAGCTTTTTACTTTTTTGCGCGACTTGTTCAACGATGTTTTCAGATTCAAATAATCTCAGATTTTCAAGAGCAACCGCACAGCCAAGCTGATTTCCTGTATAGGAGTGACCGTGGAAAAAGGTTTTTTGTTCTTTGTAATCATCGTAGAATGCATGGTAGATGTCTTCGGTGGCAAAAGTGACGGCTATCGGCAAATAGCCTCCTGTAATGCCTTTGCCGGCAGCCATTAGATCAGGCTGAACATTTTCGTGCTCACATGCAAACATTTTCCCCGTACGCCCAAAACCAGTGGCAACTTCATCAACAATCATTAAGACATCGTAAGCTGTACAAAGCTCGCGCACACCTGCCAAGTATCCTGCCGGCATCACAATCATGCCGGATGCTCCTTGAACCATTGATTCAATCGAAAGTGCTGCAATTTCGTGATGGTGTTCCTTCAGCAGCTGTTCAAGCGCATAGAGACACTCATCACGGCTCTGCACAGGATCGCCGCTTTCAGAGCGGTATACATAAGGGATCGGAGCTTTATAACTATCAAACATTAACGGGCCATAGACGTGGTGGAACAGTTCAATTGAACCGACACTGACGGCACCGATCGTATCGCCGTGATACCCATTTTTCATTGCGATAAATTTTTGTTTCTCAGGCTTTCCGATGTTCTTCCAATATTGAAACGCCATTTTTAGAGCAATTTCCATCGCTTCTGCACCGCTGTCCGAATAAAAAACACGCGTCAGCTTCTCCGGACTGATCTCGGTTAATGTCTCGGCAAGTTCAGTCGCCGGGACGTTGGTCATGCCCAATAATGTGGAGTGAGCAATTTTGCCAAGCTGTTTTATGATGGCCTCATCTAATTCCTTTTTGCGGTGCCCGTGCACATTAAGCCAAACGGAAGAAAAGCCGTCATAATATTCCTTGCCGTTAATGTCTTTTACTTTGATTCCGTTGCCGCTTTCGATGATCAAGGGATGTTCATCATAGTCTTTCATTTGAGTAAAAGGCAGCCAAAGATGTTTTTTACTTTTTTCTATCAAATCTTGAGTCATCATCTTCCTCCCACTCTATTAAAATAGGATTCTTCTTGAGATCATTTATGTATGTGTTTACATTTACAGAGCCGTCAGCAAAAAAGATTCGGCAGCCCTCTTCAGTCCCGTATTCTTTCATTGCTGTAATGCGCTGATAGCCCAATTTTTTACCCGCGACGTAGCCTGTTATGTAATCAGGGTCATCTGACCAGCATAATTCTGCAACGGTTGCCGGATGCTCACTCACCTTCGAAGCAAGTGCAAGGGCCTCTTTTATTCTTGAATTGGACGACATGTTATTGCGGAACGCCCAATTTTCAAAATTGGCGTCCGGCCAATCCATTCTGGACACCCGTACACCTTTATCGTGTGTTTGATCAATTCGTTCGCCAGTGTGAATATCAAACACCACTGCTCCCCTGATACCTGACCATTCAGACATTTGTTGATATGCTTTTTCAATCACTTTTCTTGGAACACCCGCTTTCCCCAATAAGAATCGGGCAAGACTTTGTCCCTCTTCCGGGGATTCTACTTCATTTGTCTTCATTGGTAATGGATGAATCTTCTTAACCGGCTCATGAACCTCTTCAAATTGAATTTGCATAAAATCCGGTTTTCCTCTAGAGTGAGATAACCCTTTTTCTAATAAAGCATTCACCGTACGTTTCATATTATCGAACGTGATGAGCCGTTCTCCGCCGGATATATGCTTTCCTCCATCTTCGTGAGACCCATTCATAGAAGCTCTCATTCTGACACTGTAAAATGTTTCTTCTTGCATACCTTCTCGCCCTTTCAGCTTTGATTACAGAAGAAAGTATTCTATTTGTTAACCATTTATAAATTCAGGTTAACAATTAGAATACTATTATGTATACACAATTCTGTCAATATCAGAACGCCATTTCCTCATAAACAAAATCTATTTATCATGTATATTCCTGATAACTGTATTGATCCACTAGAAAAAGAAGAGACGGGCAGATGCTCGCCTCCTTACCTGTTTAGAACCATTTCAGAAAAACACGTAAAGCCTGCCCTTTTTCATGTCACAGCCACTTTTTCAAAAACTGCAGAGCTTCATGCCTCATCATAGCTGTTTCAAAATGCCCTGAAGCGGAGCGCACCATACGGTAACAATCAGAAGCCCCTTTTTCAGCATACAAAGCTGTTAATTCTTTTTCGATTTTGTTCACTCCCTCAGCGGGTGTTAGCCGATCATGTATGCCGGCAAGACTAAGATGCGGTCGCGGTGCGATCAGGCTTTGGATATCTGATGCAGAAAAGTGCTTGGCAAGAGACGGAACGTAATAATAAAAGCCATGCCGGTCAAGGTTCTGTGTTTCAATCAGTACATGATGGTCAACCTGACTGCATAAATCCGCACATGCCTTTATCCGTTCATCAAGCGCCGCTGTCCACCAAGCCATCAAGCCCCCCATAGACATGCCGATCGTTCCGATTCTGTCAGGCTGAATATCAGGGCGGCTCTGCACATAATCAATGGCTCTTATACTGTCGTAAATCATCATGCCCCACATCACCCTGCCCGTCAGAAGCATCTCTTTAAAAATCTCGCTTTCTGATTTTCCCCGTCTGTCTCCAAATCCCCAATGGTCGATTGCCAATATGCCATATCCGAGAGAAGTCAGCTCCCGAGCAAAAGAAGGCGCTTTCAAATAATCCGCTCCCTCAAGCAGTTCACTTTTTCCCCGTTCATACTGCCCGCCATGCGAATGCTGAAATAATATAACCGGGCACCGTCCTATTGCGGCTTTCGGCTTCACAAAATATGCAGGCACCTTTTCAAGCCCATTTATATCAAGCAGCAGCGTTTCAATTATATATCCCTCTTTTTCCTCAATACGCAGCGTTTCCGCCCCCGTATGCTTCCGATCAGGCAAATCACCAAGCAATCGAAACAGCAGCTCTCTTTTTTCGTTACTCATCCCATCACCCTTCCTTCTTCGCTTATCTTCAATGTACGAGACGGATTTGTTATTCCCTTTATTTTTCACACAGTATATAGAAACAAAAATCGTAGTTTACTAAACTTTCACTAAATACAACAAAATATTCTGAAATTCATTATTGTAACCGCTTACTTTCATATGATAGTATCAATTTATCAAAAACGTATGAGTAAAATATTTCTTTTGTTTTAGTAAATCTCATTCAAATGAAAGGGAGTAACCATGGTTCGTCTAAAAGATATCGCCTTAAAAGCGAACGTTTCAAATGCTACTGTTTCGAGAATTTTAAATGAAGATCATTCGCTTTCTGTGGCTGGTGAAACGAGACAAAGAGTGATCAGTATCGCTGAAGAGCTAGGCTATCAAACTGTCGCTAAACGCCGAAAAGCCCGCGGACAAAAACAGCGCGCCCAGCCGCTTATCGGGGTGCTGAGCTGCTTATCTCCCGATGAAGAACGGCAGGATCCTTATTTTTCTTCTATTCGCAAAGGAATTGAAAAAGAATGCTTTGAACAGGAAATTTTCATTACAAACTCCATCCATCTCGGTTCCTTCCAGGAGCATATTTTTCGGGAATTAGACGGTATCATTGTTATCGGCCGTGTCCATGACGAAGCCGTTCAACATATCAGCGGCCGATTGGAGCATGCCGTATTTATCAATCATTCTCCCGATCCGCAGATATACGACTCGATTGGGATTGATTTTGAAGCCGCCGCACGCCAGGCAATTGATCACCTTTTCGATTTAGGTTACCAACGATTAGGCTATATCGGCGGGCAGGAGAAGGAGCATACACTGAGGGACGGCCAAAGCATTCGCAGAACAATTGAGGACAAACGCCAGACTGCCTTTTTGCAGTCCGCCCATCCTCAGCCTGAACACGTCCTGGTCGGCGATTACAGCATGCGCGAGGGCTATCGCCTGATGAAAAAAGCCATCACTCAAGGCAAGCTGCCTGAAGCCTTTTTTATCGCAAGTGATTCTATGGCCATCGGCGCATTGAAAGCACTTCAGGAAGCCGATCTGCATGTGCCGCGGGATACAGCCATTGTCAGCTTTAACGGCATTGAAGAGGCCGAGTTTGCAAGCACACCTTTAACCACCGTGAAAGTGCATACAGAGGAAATGGGCCGAACAGGCGTAAAACAGCTTCTCGACCGCTTTAACGGCCGAACAATTCCTCATCAAGTCACCCTGCCGACAACACTGATCATCAGGCAAAGCTGCGGATATACAGCTAAGGAGGTGACGCAAGACAAACGTTCATCAAGATCATAAGGAGGAAAAGATGAAACACATATTTGTTTTATTTCTCTCTCTTATTCTGCTGATTCTGCCGGGTTGCTCATCTGAAGAAAGCGCTGCAGATACGGGCAAAAAGACGTTAACCATTTATTCTACGATGTCAACGGACAGTGAAAGAAACACATTCAGAAAACTAGCCGCAGCGTTCGAAAAGGAAAGCGGCATTCGCGTCAGCATTCATTTCCCAGGCAATGACTATGAAAATATGATGCGTGTCAGAATGGCCGCCAATGATCTGCCTGATCTCTTTGATACTCATGGCTGGGGGAAAATCAGGTACGGGGAGTATACAGCCGATCTCCGGGATATGGACTGGACTCAGAATCTTGATCCAAATTTAAACAGCATCCTTAAAAACAAGAGCGGAAAGGTATACGCATATCCGATCAACCAGGCAAAGGACGGTCTGGCGTACAACCGCAATATGTTAGACCGTTTCGGCATTGATCCGCCGGAAACGATGGATGACTTTATAAAAGCACTGAGAACGATTAAAGAAAAAAGCAATGGAGAAATCGTTCCTTTCTGGTTCGCCGGATATGATAAAAGCTCTTTCGCCCAATATTATGACCAATTCGCAACACCTCTTCTCATCACAGATCCTGCCCATAATGAAAAGAAACAGCTCATTGACGGCACCTTCAATTGGAGCAAATTTACTTATCTTTCAGATACCCTCAAACAAATGCAGAAAGAAAAACTCATCAATATCGATGCCGTAACAGCAAAAAAATCACAGCTCATTGAGTTAATGGCTCAAAACAAAATTGCTTTTACCATGCAGGGCGGCACCCTCGGTCAAGACGTCGCCCAAATTAACCCGAATGTAAAGATTGGGATTATCCCGACACCAGCTATTCACTCCGGTGATGACCCGATATGGATTGGAGGCGAGCGCTATACCCTGGCAGCATGGAAAGACTCGCCTCATTTAAAGGAAGCAAAGCAATTTATCGCATTTATGGCTCGTCCCGCCCATGCGAAAGAAATGGCTGAAGCCACATCGCTTCCTTCAGGGCTGACCAATGTAAAAGCTGATATTTTCTATGCCAAAGACTATCAGCATTATCAGAACATGAAAGTTGAGCCCTATTTCGACCGATTGTACCTGCCGAACGGGATGTGGGATGTAATGGGAACGGTCGGCCAGGAGCTTGCGGCAGACATTTTGACACCCAACGAGATTTCTAAAAAGCTGGGAAGAGAATATAAACGACTCCGGGAGCAATCTGGAACACAGGGAGCTGAAAACAATGAGTGAGATCGCAAGAGATGTTCATGTGAAACAGGTCAAGCCGAAAAAACAATCCTCACTTTGGTGGATGTATGTTCCGGCTCTGCTCTCCGTTTTGATCTTCATGATTTATCCGTTTGTAAAAGGCGCTTTTATCACCTTCACAAATTGGAACGGATTTTCTCAGGTTTATCAGTGGGTCGGTTTCGCTCAGTATGAAAGGCTGTTTGCGGATCCCGACACATGGCATATCTTAAAAAACACGCTGCTATACGGACTCGGCAGCACCTTTTTTCAAAACGGCATTGGGCTTCTGTACGCCCTGCTATTAAATCAAAGCATAAAAATGAAAGCGATAACAAGGACCATTGTGTATTTGCCGGTTATGATCAGTCCGCTCATTATGGGCTACATTTGGTACTTTTTCTTTTCTTATGACGGAGGCGCGCTTAATGACCTGCTTGGCGTTTTCGGCATCACCCCGATCAACGCGCTCGCCAGTCCGTCTTCGAACCCATGGATCATCGTCATGATTAACACGTACCAATATGTCGGCATCGCCATGATTGTCTATTTGGCAGGCCTGCAAAGCATTCCGAAAGATTACTATGAAGCAGCGGAAATGGATGGCGCGACACGGGGCCAGCAGTTTTTCGGCATCACCCTGCCGCTGTTAATGCCTTCGATCACGATCAATATGGTCATCAACATCATCGGAGGCTTAAAGCTGTTTGACGTGATAATTGCGCTCACTGCAGGCGGACCCGGAAACGCGTCGCAATCGATGTCAACGTTTATGTATGACCTGTATTTTAAACGGCAGGATGCCGGCTATGCTGCGACACAAGGCATATTTATGGCATTTGTCATTTTGATCATCAGCTTTTGCGCGCTTGCGTACTTTAAAAGAAAGGAGACGGAAATGTCATGAGAGCCGCCCGCTCAAACAAACTGCGGTTTATTACACTTCTTGCTGCCATTGTAGCCTGTGCGCATTTCATTCCTTTTTACATTCTGCTGACCACTTCATTGAAAGCAAAAGGAGATTACAGTTCCAAATGGCTGTTTCCATCTGACATTTCCTTTCAAAATTTTTCTGAGGCATGGGAGCGTGCTTCACTTGGCAACTCGTTTATCAACACAATCATCATCACAGGTGTTTCGGCATTGTTATTAATCATATTCGGCTCACTGGCCGCCTACCCTCTTGCCCGGCGGGAAACCAAACTGAATAAAGCCGTTTTCGCGCTGCTGATTTCAATTATGATCATCCCTCCGTTAACGTCCATGGTGCCTTTATACAGAATGGTCGTGGACGCCGGTATGGTCAATACACACGCAGTCGCCATTTTGATCAATACAGCGGCGTATATGCCATTAACCGTGTTTTTGTATTCCGGCTTTATCCGTTCGACCATTCCAAAAGAGCTTGAAGAAGCAGCAAGAATGGATGGAGCGGGAATGCTGAAAATCTTTTTTATGATCGTGTTTCCTTTGCTGAAGCCGATCACTGCCACCATCTGTATTATTTCCTGTGTCTTTATATGGAATGACTATCAATTTGCGATTTTCTTTTTACAGGATCAGAAGGTGCAGACACTTACTGTTGCAATGGCCGGGTTTTTCGGAGAAAACGCCAACAATCTGCATTTGGTCGCCGCAGCTGCCATCATGGCGATGCTGCCGATGGTCATTCTGTTTCTGGCGCTGCAAAAATACTTTATTGCCGGACTGTCATCAGGAGCGGTAAAAGGGTAATGAATTAAAGGAGGAAGCGACATGAAAAAAATCACATTTATCGGTGCAGGGAGCACAATTTTCGCAAAAAATGTTTTAGGAGACTGCTTGTTAACGGAGGCGTTAAATGGATTTGAATTTGCGCTTTACGACATTGACCCAAAACGCTTGCAGGAATCTCAGCTTATGCTCGAAAATTTGAGAGACCGCTATAATCCGAGCGTGGTTATCAACAGCTATGACGACAGAAAACTGGCTTTGCAGCAAGCGGGCTATGTGATTAATGCCATTCAGGTCGGAGGCTATAAACCAAGCACAGTCATCGATTTTGAGATTCCTAAACGATACGGATTGCGGCAGACGATTGCCGACACAGTGGGCATCGGCGGGATATTCAGATCACTCAGGACAATCCCCGTGTTATTTGATATCGCAAGAGATATTGAGGAAATGTGTCCCGACGCCTGGTTTTTAAACTATACAAACCCAATGGCCTCCCTGACTGGCGCTATGCTTCGCTATACGGATGTGAAAACGATCGGGCTCTGCCACAGCGTCCAAGTGTGCACAAGAGATTTATTTAGATCTCTCGGTATGGAGCACGACGGGATTGAAGAACGAATCGCAGGCATCAATCATATGGCATGGCTGTTGGAAGTGAAAAAGGACGGCGCTGATTTATATCCCGAAATCAAAAAGAGAGCGAGAGAAAAGCAAAAAACAAAGCATCATGACATGGTGCGATTTGAATTGATGGATAAGTTCGGTTATTACGTCACGGAATCATCAGAGCACAACGCAGAATACCATCCTTATTTTATTAAGCGGAATTATCCTGAATTGATCAACGAGCTGCAGATCCCGCTGGACGAATATCCAAGAAGATGCGTAAAACAGATAGCAGATTGGGAGAAAATGAGGGATGACATTGTTAACAATAAAAACCTCCCCCATAAACGCTCAAAGGAATATGGCTCAAGAATAATAGAAGCAATGGAAACGAATCAGCCGTTCACCTTCGGAGGAAACGTCTTAAATACCGGACTCATCACAAACCTTCCTTCCAAAGCGGTAGTCGAAGTGACATGCGTCGCCGACAGAAAAAAAATAACCCCGTGCTTTGCCGGAGAACTGCCTGAGCAGCTCGCAGCATTAAACAGAACGAATATCAACACACAGCTGATGACCATTGAAGCTGCTGTTACACGAAAAAAAGAAGCTGTCTACCAGGCAGCCATGCTTGACCCGCATACAAGTGCGGAGCTGTCCATCAATGACATTATTTCTATGTGTGATGATTTATTTGAAGCGCACGGCGATTGGCTTCCAGCATACAAATAAAAAAACTAGGGGTGATCTCTCCCCTAGTTTTTCGGTTTCGTTTCACCTTCCCAGGCCATCATACCGCCTTCTACGTTGACTGTTTTAAAGCCTTGCTCATCCAAATACCTGCAGACATTCATGCTGCGCATCCCTGATCGGCAGATAAAAGTGTACTCTTTGTCTTTATCGAGGGTGTCCATTTTTTCAGGAATATCCCCCATGCGAATATGAACCGCTTGCGGGATCATGCCTTCCGCAACCTCTTCATCTTCTCTGACATCAATCAAATACAATTCTTCATCCGCCTCGATTTTTTCTTTCAAAGCAGCTGTGCTGATTTCTTTTATTTCCAAAGAAAACACTCCTATTCACCAATAATCATGTTCAGTATATCAAAGTCAGCTGGACGATTGCTATTCAGAGACTGATGAAAAAAATCCCCTTTTTGAAAAAGGGGATTTTTCCAGGATTAGTTTGCCACAATATTGACAAGCTTGCCAGGCACCGCGATGATTTTACGAATGGTTTTGCCTTCAAGCTGCTCTTTGACCTTTTCATCTGCTTGAGCAAGCTGTTCGAGCTGTTCCTTCGTCGCATCTGCAGGAACCTGTAGTTTCGCTTTCACTTTTCCATTCAGCTGAACAACGATTTCAACTTCGTCGTCAACAAGTTTTGCTTCATCATATACAGGCCAAGCCTCATATGCAATTGTACCGCTATGGCCCAATTTCTCCCACAGCTCTTCCGCGAGGTGAGGCGCGATAGGAGAAAGAAGCTTCACAAAGCCTTCCATATATTCCTTCGGCAGCTCTGACGCTTTATAGGCTTCGTTGATAAAGACCATCAGCTGAGAAATACCTGTGTTAAAACGCAGGCCCTCATAGTGGTCTGTCACTTTCATGACTGTTTCATGATAGACGCGCTCCAATGTTTCACCGGCGCCTTCAACGATTTTGCCATTAAGCTCACCGCTGTCTTCAACAAACAGGCGCCATACGCGGTCAAGGAAGCGGCGTGCGCCGTCTAAGCCTGATTCAGACCAGGCAATTGAAGCATCAAGCGGTCCCATGAACATTTCGTACAATCTCAGTGTATCAGCGCCGTGAGATGCAACGATTTCATCAGGGTTGACAACGTTCCCTTTTGACTTACTCATTTTCTCGTTGTTTTCACCGAGAATCATTCCTTGGTTATACAGCTTTTGGAACGGTTCTTTCGTCGGCACTACACCGATATCATAAAGGAACTTGTGCCAGAAACGGGCATACAGAAGGTGAAGCACAGCATGCTCCGCGCCGCCGATATACATATCAACCGGAAGCCATTTTTCCATTTTCTCAGGTGATGCCAGCTGATCCGAATTGTGCGGATCAATGTAGCGCAAGAAATACCAGCAGCTTCCCGCCCATTGCGGCATTGTATTCGTTTCTCTTCTTCCTTTTTTCCCTGTTTCAGGGTCTGTTACTTCAACCCACTCTTTAATGTTCGCAAGCGGTGATTCGCCGGTGCCGCTCGGTTTGATTTCGTTTGTTTTCGGCAGAATCAGCGGCAGTTCTTCCTCCGGCACTGCTGTTGACGTTCCGTCCTCCCAATGAATGATCGGAATCGGCTCGCCCCAGTAACGCTGGCGGCTGAAGAGCCAGTCGCGCAGACGGTAAGTGACTTTCTTTTCACCGTTTTTCGTTTCTTCCAGCCAAGCGATGATTTTTTCAATCGCTTCCTGTTTATTAAGTCCGTTAAGGAAGTCAGAGTTTACGTGCTCTCCGTCGCCTGTGTACGCTTCTTCCTCAACATTTCCGCCTTTCACGACTTCCTTGACTGGAAGGCCAAATGTGTTGGCGAATTCAAAATCACGCTCATCGTGACCGGGAACAGCCATGACTGCACCTGTTCCGTATGAAGCAAGAACATAATCTGCGATCCAGATCGGCAGTTTTTCACCGTTTACAGGATTGATCGCATAAGCTCCCGTGAAGACGCCTGTCTTTGTTTTCGCGAGATCCGTGCGCTCAAGGTCACTCTTTGATTGAATTTCTTTGATATAAGCTTCAACAGCTTCTTTTTGCTCAGCAGCTGTGATTTTTTCTACCAATGCATGCTCCGGAGCAAGTACAGTGTATGTAGCGCCAAACAATGTATCAGGTCTTGTTGTAAACACCGTAAATGATTCATCATGTCCGTCTATGCCAAAATGAACGTGCGCACCTTCAGAACGGCCGATCCAGTTGCGCTGCATGTCTTTAATGCTCTCCGGCCAATCAAGCTCTTCCAAGTCATCAAGAAGCCTGTCCGCATAAGCTGTGATTTTCAGCATCCACTGCTTCATCGGGCGTCTTTCGACCGGATGGCCGCCGCGTTCACTCTTTCCGTCGATGACTTCTTCGTTGGCAAGAACCGTACCGAGTGCAGGGCACCAGTTTACCGGCACCTCATCAACGTAAGCAAGGCCCTTTTCATAAAGCTTTAAGAAAATCCATTGTGTCCATTTATAGTATTCAGGATCTGTCGTGTTGATTTCGCGATCCCAATCATATGAAAAACCGAGCGCCTGAATTTGGCGGCGGAAATTATCAATATTCTGCTTCGTAAACACTGCCGGGTCATTCCCGGTGTCGAGAGCGTATTGCTCAGCCGGCAGACCGAATGCGTCCCAGCCCATCGGATGAAGAACGTCATACCCCTGCATGCGCTTCATGCGGGAGAGGATATCCGTCGCTGTATAGCCTTCAGGGTGTCCGACGTGCAGACCCGCTCCAGACGGATAAGGAAACATGTCCAGCGCGTAAAATTTTTGTTTCTCATTATGATCAAGAGTGGCAAATGTTTTGTTTTCCAGCCAATAATTTTGCCATTTCTTTTCTATCTCTTTGTGCTGAAAACTCAAAGTAAAAACCTCCTTCTGATTGAATACGGCGTTTTATGGTTCAAGTATTGACGGGAAAGGGACAATTATATTCAGAATATTCCCAAACTAAAAAAAACTCCCTCATCCCTAAAAGGGACGAGAGACTTTCGTTTTCCCGCGGTACCACCCTCGTTAGCGCGGCAGACGCCGCACTCACTTGATACTTTTAACGCAGTTATGCGTCAGCGGCTTTTCACCGCTGCAACTCTGAGGTGAGTTCGGAAACAAACTTGATTGACTTTCACCAGCCGTCAACTCTCTGAGACAATATCTGCTTCTTACTGCTCCTCTTCATTGTTCTTATCGCAACCGTAATCTTAACTGTATTTTATAGAATTCTGTTCATAAGTGCAAGCAGGTTTGTATACAATGGGAATGTACCCTGAACGGGCGAAGATTGAGGACAATTATTCTGGTGGAGTTTTGGTTTGACGTTTCGACTCGGCCGGTTCGCCGCCGCTGTTCATTTCTCTTACAAAATCAAAGCTTCTGAGAACAGCTTCACCGCCGTAGCCTGAGATAATGGATAAGATGACAAGTTGAATTCCTGAATCGGGGTCAGCGGATAATACAAGTAAAATGGAAGCTGTCATGCCGATAAACCAATCTTCCAAAAATCCAAGGTAGATAAACCGCTTCGTCATTCTGGGCTTCTCCAGCCTGCCTCTCTTTTTCACATGACCGAGAATCCCCATGATTCCTCCAATTACACAAGCAATAAGTACCTGATGCAGCATCTTCATCATCACCTTCCTAAAGCCCTTATTTCGTAAAGCGACTTCAGGCCATCCAGCCCCCTTAAACGATTCCGATGATTTTCGATATCTACATACTGGCAAATCTGAAAAAAGCTTGTTTCTTCCATTATATGTGAACACATGATCGGTAAGCTTGATGCATTAGATTCATTTTTCACCCAGTGACATTGACCTAGTCACCTAGTTAGCATATAGAAACCTTTCCGTTCATATGTTCAAAGTCTGTTCTTATTTTTAGTGTATACGAGGACAAGCCCTAATGACAAACAGCAAACTGCGCTTGCTTGAATCAGAACATGTGTTGTGCTACGGTTACTGTAGAATTCATTAAAAAAAGGGGAATATCAGGCTTTCGCATAGCAAGCTGGCGGCCTAAGGGGGAATTATATGGCTAGTTTTCAATCATTCGGAATAAAAGGACAGCTGGACGTCATCAAAAAAGCGCTTGATCACGCGCGAGTCGGCGTAGTGATTACAGATCCTTCACTTGAAGATAATCCGATTGTCTACGTAAACCAAGGCTTTGTTCAAATGACCGGCTATGAGGCCGAGGAAATTTTAGGGAAGAACTGCCGCTTCTTACAGGGAAAAGATACAGACGCTGGTGAAGTGGACAGCATCAGAGCCGGTTTACAAAATAAAGAACCGGTTACAGTTCAGATTCAAAACTACAAAAAAGACGGAACGATGTTCTGGAATGAGTTAAATATTGATCCGCTGGAAATAGAAGACAAAACCTATTTTGTCGGAATTCAAAAAGACATCACCAAGCAAAAAGAGTATGAAAAGCTTCTCGAGGATTCCCTCACAGAAATTACTGCACTTTCAACTCCTATTGTGCCGATTCGCAACGGCATTTCGGCTCTTCCGCTAGTCGGCAACCTGACAGAGGAGCGATTTAATTCCATCGTCAGCACATTGACGAATATCTTATCAACATCCAAAGATGATTATTTGATCATTGATTTATCAGGATTGGCACAAGTAAATGAACAAACCGCCGACCAGATTTTCAAGCTGAGCCATTTGCTGAAATTGACCGGTACCGAATTAGTCATTACCGGCATTAAGCCCGAATTGGCCATGAAGATGAATAAACTGGATGCCAATTTCTCATCGCTGAAAACATATTCTAATGTAAAGGATGCCGTGAACGTGCTTCCGATTATGTAAAAAGATCCCGCTCATCCGGCGGGATCTTTCTTATGAAGAAACTGAAGCTTGCTTATTCGCTTTATCAGCTGATTTTAACCGTTTGTCGTATAAAATCGTCGTGGCTATGCTGATCATAAGCAAAACCAAAAGTGATAAAACAAGAGCGTGAATGCCGGAATGATCGACGAGCACTCCTCCGAACAAAGGCCCTATCATTCTGCCACCTGTCGCAGCGCTGTTCACAAACCCTTGATAAAACCCTTCTTTCCCTTTAGGCGCAAGCTGATTGGCAATCGTCGGCACGGCAGGCCAAACAAGCATTTCCCCGATGGTCAAGATCACCATGGCAGCCAGAAACATTGGAAATTGCTTCGCAGTCAGCAGCATGCTGTAAGACACAATAAAAATGACAAAACCAATGATCATTTGCGCTTTCAGCGACTCAGCCCATTTTTTCACAAAAAAGCTGACAAGCGGCTGTCCAACCACAATTAAAATTCCGTTAATTGTCCACAGCACACTATATAAAGAAAGAGACATTCCGATGCTTTGCGTGTACGATGCAATGGTGGTAGACCATTGAGAATATGCGAGCCATCCGAGCACATACCCGCTGCTCAGTATGACCAGAGCCGTAAATTTCGCTTTGCTGCTTACAGCGTCATAATCAAGCACAGACGTTTGAGACACATCCTTCGTCTGAATGTTTCGAAATCCGAAATATACGATAAAGAAAAAGACCACATACAGCGCGGCGTTCGCCAAAAATACGTATGAAAACGAGAAAGATGCCACCACGCCGCCAAGCGCAGAACCGACGGCAACACCTGCGTTTTGCGCGACATAAATCGCATTAAATGCCCTTCTTCCCCCTTCAGGCCACACTGATCCAGCCATTGCGTAACTGGCCGGAAAAACAACACCCGAACCAAACCCGACAATCGTAAGCAGCACTATATAAAACGGCCAATCATGAAAAAAGACGAGACCCACCAGACTTGCTAACGTAATCGCAATTCCGAGCATGATGGATTTGAACCCGCCGATTTTATCAAACAAAAACCCGCCGCATAAATTCCCTGCCACACTGGCGCCGGAATTCAGCATAAGGACAATCCCCGCGACCGTTAACGACTTTCCTAAATGATTATGAATATAGATCGTGTTAAGCGGCCATAAAAAGGATGCCCCTGTCACATTAATAAACATCCCTATCACTAAAATTTTCAATGCGCGCGGCATACTGATCCCCCTTTCTTATCTATAAAAGCTCATGAAAAAACGGAAACCTCAACAGGCTCCGTACGAATCCAGTAATCATAGCACATTCATTCTATCTGTCTATCTCATATTTTTCAACAGATGAGTGTGAAAAAATCTAACAAATATTGTTCGAAAATTGTAAAATAAATAGAAAAAGGGGTAATTTTCATGGAAATGGCATTCGCATTACTCGGTTTTTTTGTATTTCTCTTTTCGCTTGGCTATGGAGTGTACCATCTCGTCAGATATGTGCTGAAAAAAGAAAAACGATTCTCTAAAAAACTCTTTTGGCCGCTTTTTATTGGAGGTCTCATTCTGCTCTTCACCGGAGCAGCTTTGTCAGAACCTGACGCTGCCGCAGCAAATGCCGATAAAAAATATTCAGCACTAAACACTGAATATAAAAGTCTTAAACAAGAGCATGAAGCACTTGAGAAAGAGTATGAAGCCATCAGCTCTGAAGCAAAGAAACTGAAAGACGACACAAAAGATCAAGACAAGCTCAAGCAGCTGGAGAAAGAAAATAGTGAACTAAAAAAGACTCAGAAATCATTAAAAGCAGAAAATAAAGAACTTCAAGAAAAACAAAAACAGCTCAAAGATGATACCAAAACAGCAAAGGCTGAAAATGAAACCCTTCAACAAGATAAAACAAAACTTGAAAAGCAATTAAAAGAGGCACAAAACCGAACAGCCAGCACAAAAGAAAACAGTGAACATTCTTCAACCAGCACAAATAAAAGCAACGAAACCAGCTCAGCTGATACAGCAGAAGGCTGTCTTATCAAAGGCAGCAAAAACGGCATTTATCATACGCCGGGCAGTACATACTATGACCGGACGACAGACCCTGCTGAAATGTTTTGTTCAGTTAAAGAGGCTGAGGCAGCCGGGTATCGGGCGCCGAAACGATAAACAAAAAAGCTCCAGTTTCTCTGGAGCTTTTACTATTTTACAATGCCGACTTAATCACCTTTTTATAATAAAGAACCGACAGAATACCGAAAATAGAATAGAGTGCAGTATATAACACCATCACTATAATCATCGGCGACCATACCTCTGATCCGAATAAGAACCAGCCGGATTGAACGGCAAAATAACTGTGAAAGAGGCCGATCACCAATGGAATGCCGAAGTTATACATTTGCTTGATGCGTATCCCCTTCAGCAGGTCTCCCTGTGTAAAACCGAGTTTTCTTAGGATGGTATAATTCGGTTTTTCTTCTTCACTTTCACCCATTTGTTTAAAGTAAAGGATACACCCCGAGGTGATGAGAAATGTTAATCCTAAGAAACCAACGATGAACATGACCATACCAAAAAGAGATTTTTGCGCAATACTTGTATCCAGCCTTGATAAATGCAGATCTTTCTTGTTGACCTTTTGAAAAAGCTCATTTGCTTTTTCAAGCTGATCTCCATGTTTCATATTGATGCCGATAAATTCAGATTGCGGCAGCTGAATGCGAGGGTCTTTATCTTTATTCAGCTGTTTAAACAGGTTGTCATCCACTATGACTGCGGGCATTCCCCCGGCTGTAAACGTGTAGGATACAAGAAACTCTTCTCTTAATCCTTTATAGTGTAATGATTGTGTCTCATTCTTGCTTTTGACTTTAATGCTGCCGGAGTCTTTTAAAACCATTATTTTTTGCAGCAAATCAGTGTATCCTGAGAAAACCGCCTCCCCAGCCGCCACATCGACTCCTTTTACATCTTTGTCGCTAACAACAGCAAGCTGCATATTGCTGGGATCGCCCTGCATCTCTTTCGGAGTTCCATCCATGATATTTGTGAGATCAAAAGACGATTGCAGGACAGGCATTTCTTTTCTGACGTACGAGATGTCATTTTCACTCAAACTGCTTTCAAACTGTTTGGCATCTTTCTCATTCATGAATGAAAAATCGGCCGCTACATTTTGTTCAGCAGTCTTTTCTGCCGAGTAATACGAAATATAGGCAAGGGATAACAGCCCGATGGCGAGCGCTGAAACGGTTGTGATAATTGTCAGCAGCAAAGCGTTCGATTTCATCCTGAACATAATCGATGACAGTGACAGAACCTCTGAGATATTCAAGTACCCGCCCTTGCTTTTCCGAATGATGTTCGAGATAAACGTAACCGATCCTTTATAAAAGAGAAACGTCCCGATAATGACGGACCCTAAGATCAAACTCATTGCGAAAAACAGTTCATTTATGGTCTTGAATTTTCCGCTAAACAGCTCGGAAGACACGTAGTATCCCGTTAAAATCAACACGATGCCCAGCGCCCCGATCAGCATCTGAAAAAAAGAGATTCTCTTCACTTTATCCTCAGTGGAAGATGTTACTTTAAACAAAGATAAAATGCTTTGTTTTTTGATAAACGTATAATTCATGATCATAATCAAAAGGTAAATGCCGCAGAACACAATGATTGTTTGAACCAAAGCTTGCCCAGAAAAATGCAGTTTCGCATCAGCTTTGACATCGACGATTTTGAACAAGATCATGAGCACAAGCTTTGAGATTGAAAATCCGGCAAAAACCCCGATGGCTAACGAGCCGAAATACAGCATGATATTTTCCGCACTTAAGATACGAAAGATTTTGTGCTTTGTCATTCCGATTAATTGAAACAGCCCGATCTCTTTACTCCGCCTTTTAATAAAAATGGTATTGGCGTACAAAATAAAGATTGATACAACAGCCACAAGCAAAATTGAAGCGGTTTTAATAGCCGCCGCGCCTTTAATGGAAGCTTTTACTTCATTAATGGCCGGGTCATATTGGAGTGTGACAAATGCGAAATAAAGCGCCACACTAAAGATTAAAGCAAACACATAGAGATAATAATTCCTGATATTCTTTTTCAGATTTCGCAGAATGAGCTGATTAATGTTCATGCTGCACCCCGCCTAACACGCCTTGTGTTTTCATGATATCCTGGAAAAACGTCTGCCTGTCTTGGCCCCCTTTATTCAGCTGGGTATACATCAGGCCATCCTTAATAAAAATGACTCTGCCGCAGTAGCTCGCTGCAACGGGATCATGGGTAACCATAATAATGGTGGCGCTGCGTTTTTGATTGAGCTGGCTCAGCTTGTTTAATAGATCAGAGGCTGATTTCGAATCAAGCGCGCCTGTCGGTTCATCAGCGAATATAATGCTCGGGTCATGAATAAACGCTCTCCCGGCGGATGTTCTCTGCTTCTGGCCGCCGGAAATTTCATTCGGATACTTATCCCGCAATTCATAAATTCCCAATTCCTTGGCCACTTCCTCAAACTTGCGGTTTGCTTCTTTTTTTGATATTTTCGTGATCGATAACGGCAGAAGAATATTTTCTTTCACTGTTAATGTGTCTAACAAATTGTAATCTTGAAAGATAAAGCCTAAGTGCTGTTTTCTAAATTCAGCCAGCTGCTTTTCCTTCAAGGACGTCATTTCGTTTCCGTTAATATTGATCGTTCCTTGGCTGACCTTATCAATCGAGGACAGAACGTTAAGCAAAGTCGTTTTGCCTGACCCTGAAGCACCCATAATACTGACGAATTCGCCCTTTTCAATGTGAATATCGATGCCCTTCAGCACTTCCTGTTTATTTAGCTTGTTACCATAGCTTTTTCGAATTTTATTCGCTTCTAAAATCATCATTTCCGTAGTCTCCTTTATATTGGATACTGTTATTATAAAAAGGATTGCCGGGCTTTTCCTTCGATTAGGCGAACAAAAAAGAAAAGCATGTGACATTTTCGTCACACGCTAATGACACGTTCGAATTGATTTCGTTTCGGAAAGGTTAAAGTAAAGGTTGTTCCATCCCCAAGCTCTGAATGCACATCGATATCGATCAGCAACGGTCCTGCAGCTCTCTTCGCCAGATACAGCCCCATGCCTGTAGAAGACTGATTATGATGATCGGTTGTAGATGTAAACCCTTTATCAAAAATTCGTGAGACATCTTTCCTGTCAATGCCCCGTCCAAAATCTTTCACCTCAAGAACCTTCCGTTCGTCTTTTTCATAGCTGTTGATCACAATATCAGCGGCTTCACTGTATTTTACGGCGTTGGTCAGCAGCTGCCTGATGATAAAGGCCAGCCATTTCGCATCGCTTAAGACTTCCTCTGCCTCCAGCTGAATGTCAAAACCGATTCCTTTCTGTATACACCACGATTGCAAGTCTCTGATCTCTTTGATAATCAAGGGCTTAAGCTTGATCATCTCTAAAGACAGATCATTTTCGATAAAGGACATGCGCTTTTGATGAAGCTGCTGATCAAGAAGCAGATGGATGCGCAGCCACTCATACGATAGCTGGGATTTTAATGATGGGTCTTCCATCCGATCGATGATTAAATGCAGCGCTGTTAATGGCGTTTTGACCTCATGTATCCACGCCATCAGTTCATCTTTTTCATTTTCTAATGCCAAGCGATTCTGCAATGCAGATTGCTTCAATTGTTCCGTTTGTCCGGTGAGGCTATTTTCAATCATCACTTCAAACGGCGTCTCCGGTTCACTTATGGCTGTGACATCAAGATTATTTTCCCATTCTTCGAGGCTTTTATAGAATGCGGTTTCTTTCCGAAAACGGATAATAACAAACACAACAAAGATCAGGACACACAAATAAACAATATAAAGAACATTTTTAAATGGAATAGACGGATCGACAAAAGCAATCAGCAAAATCAGAATTTGCTGCAGCAAAAATGCGGCAATCCAGCTTCGTCTTTCGATGAGGAATGCTTTAATCATAGAAATGATCCTGTTCCTTCGCCATGTAGCCTTGGCCGACTTTCGTCTCGATATATGTTCCAAGCTGCAGTTCGTCCAGTTTTTTCCGCAGGCGGTTGACATTGACGGTCAGCGTATTATCGCTGACAAAACGCTCGTCATTCCACAAGCTTCTGATCAGCTCTTCCCGGCTGACGATCTTGTTTTTTTGTACTATTAGCTGTTTTAGAATAAACATTTCATTTTTAGTCAGTTCAACAGAGCCTTCGTCATTGCTGACGAGGTTCTGCTCCGCGTCTATGGCAGCCCCGCACCATGTTTTGATCGTGCTCGGCTCCGTATTATAATGATGCACGCGCCGGAAAATCGCTTGGATTTTCGCAATCAGCACATCAAAATGAAACGGCTTTTGAATAAAGTCATCCGCTCCCAGCTGCATCGACATGACCATATCAGCAGGGTGGTCACGAGAGGATAAAAAGAGAATCGGAACATTTGACCGGGAACGGATCAGCCGGCACCAATGAAACCCGTCAAATTTAGGGAGCTGAACATCAATAATGACGCAATCGGGTTTGATTGACGCAAATTCCTGCATTACTTGGCTGAAATCCTGTATGCCGTATACATCATAGGACCATCCCGTTAAGCGCTCCTTGATTTCATGAAACAGCGATTTATCATCTTCTATCAGCAAAAGTTTAAACAATGGACTCACCGCACTTTTTCCTTTTTTATCAAGTGTATAGCAAATCTTGTTGATGCGCTATACAGAAAAGCCGGCTGGTTCAGCCGGCTTTTTCTGATTACAACTCTCTTCTTAAAGCTGTCAGCACGTTGGTTTTTGTTGCTTTTCGGGCTGGGTTCATACCCGATATCACAGCGACACCGCCGCAAATCACAACCGCAATGATGACAAGGCTGAGCGGAATATAAGAAAACGTATAATTCAGATCGCCCGCTTCGCCTCCGCTTGTCGCCGCGAGAATCATCGGAACGGCCAGGTTGACAAGGTAGCTCACGCCGTAAGAAATGATAATTCCAATCACACAGCCTAAAATTCCGATATACGCGCTTTCCATCAAGAACATTCGGCGAATGATAGACGGACTCGCCCCAATCGCTTTCATAATGCCGATCTCCTGCGTTCTTTCTGTAACCGCCATCGTCATCGTGTTAAATATCCCAATGGCTGAAATGATAACCGCAATACACCCGACAAAGATCAGGCCGATTTTGAAGACCATGAAGAAGGTGTTGGCTCCTTCAAGCTCGGTAGTAACTGATGTGACATAGTATCCGTCATCTGTCAGATCATTTGTCAGCTGTTCCACGTTCTCAAATTTATCAGCAAAAACGCCAATTTTATTTTCAACGTTTCCGCCTTTAAAATCTAAGAATTCCGAAAAATCTTTTTTGAATTGATCACTGATGAAAATGTCTGAATCCTCCATCCAATCTTGAGATGGTTTTTTTGTAATACCGACAATTTTAAAGTCATATGTTTTTGTTTTCGTAACATCCCCTGTTTTAGGATCTGTTTTTGATACACTTAATTCAATCGTTTTGTTCAGGATGTCTTTCGTGTAGCCCTTTGGTTCTTCTATATCTTCGGGGTTTCCTTTTGCTTCTTCGATTTTTTTGTTATATGCTTCAGATTCTTTTTTCGTCAATAATCTCTTTGCAAAGTCGTATCCTACTACGATTTCATTTTCCGACTTTGCGACTCTTCCTTTTTCTAATTCCATATTGGCCTTTAATTCATCGTTCATATTGGTAAAGATAAGATTAGAGCTTTCATTTGTGCGATTGCCTAAAGTTGCTTTGTTTGGCTCATACACTTGCGTTCTTTCTACAACTGACCTTACATGATCATACTTCTCTAAATCAGCTTTTTTAATAGGCTTATCCCCTTCCTTGCCCATTACACTGACTTTAGTCACAATTTGCTGGCTCATCGTCATATCTGTGATTGTCTTTTGAATCCCAAATCCTACAGACGATAGCACAACCAAAAACGCACACGCCATTGTTGTCGCAAGAATTGTCATAAAGACGCGGAGCCTGTTTTTCTTCATATTTCTTCTGATAAAATGAACCTGATCCTTAAATCTCAACGGTAATACCTCCTTTTAACACACCGTCATGCAGCTGGAATTTTGAGTGTCCGATTGAAGCTACTTCATCGTCATGGGTAATAATCACAAATGTAATGCCCCGCTCACGGTTCAGCTGCTGAATCAATTCCAGCACTTCCTGTTCCGTTTCTGAATCAAGGCTTCCCGTTGGCTCATCCGCTAAAATAATCGACGGATTTAAAATCAGCGCTCTCGCAATGCTGACACGCTGCTGCTGTCCGCCCGACAGTTCGTTAGGATAGTGAGCAGCATGGTTTTCAAGACCGACGCGTTTCAGCATATCCTGTACCTTTTTCTTGCGCTCTGACGGCTTGATCCCTTTTAACGCCAGCGGCATTTCCACATTCTCATACGTCGTTAAGCCCGGGATGAGCTGAAAGCTTTGAAAAATAAACCCAAAGTGTTCAAGGCGGAACTGCGCCCATTCCTTTTCATTAAAGCCCGTGACATCAGTTCCGTTAATCACAATACGCCCTTTTGTCGGTGAGATGTAGCCTGAAATCAAATTCAGAAGCGTTGACTTCCCCGACCCGCTTCGTCCGACGATACAGGCGATTTCTCCTTTCGCAACAGTCAACGAGACATCTTTTAAGACAGGCACTTCATTCTCACGGCCCTTTTTTCCGATCGTGAAAGAATGGTTAATATGCTGAACATCAATCATCTTTTCTCTCTCCCTTATAAATGTTTTGTTTTTTTATAAATCGCAAAATAGCTGATAAGAAAACCAATCACGGCGCCAGCAGCCATGCCAAATATGTAGCCGATGAAGCTTTCCGTTGCGGCAAATCCAAAATACCCGAAACCCATGATTCCAATGATAATGACAATGACCTGTACCGGGCGGTCAAGCGTTTTCCACAAAAAGAAATATCCGTTCCGTTCATTAGATAGTTTGACAAAACTGATGTAGCCGATGATGTAAAAGATGATCGTCATGATGGCCGGAATCACTAAATAAAACGGAGAATCCTCAACCCATTTCGAGTCTATATAGATTATCGGGACCAAATACTGTGCCCATTTGAGTACTGGACCATGGATAAAATCGATTGACACTCCTAAAAGGATCTCGATGTTGATCGCAGGCAGGCTGATGAGTAAAAACGGCGAAATGGCCACGGTAAATGAGACTAAAAGCTGTGCGAAAATATTGCCCGTCAAAGTTCCTCCAGCCATAACCAAAGAATAAGCCAGCATGCTAACAATGATCATTCCCAAGCTGTAGTTGTGAAAATAAACGGCCTGATCAGGCTTCAAAAACAAAATC
The DNA here is from genome assembly GCF_020861455.1 of Bacillus sp. AF23. NCBI lineage: Bacteria > Bacillati > Bacillota > Bacilli > Caryophanales > Bacillaceae > Bacillus > Bacillus sp. AF23. The sequence continues at coordinate 47,046 of NZ_JAJHVY010000002.1, read as the reverse complement.
TGCAAAACAGATAAAACATAACCTATGAGTTGCGGTATCACAATCACCATTCCGCCAGTCAAGAACTTCGCGTTAAATATCTGCCCTCGTGTATAAGGAAGGCTTAATGTAAAGTCAAAGTAGCCCTTGCTTCGTTCAATCCCAAGCTGGCTGACCGCCAAAACCACACCCCAAATCCAAAATACTGAGATAAATGTACTGTTTAAATAATCAACGCTGAATACGCAGGGGCCGACCCAATTTTCTTTTCCAGTGACACAGCCTTGATAGATGAGATACATATTTAAAATTGATAAAGGATTACCCAATATAAAAACCAAAATGGTGATAACTAAGGCGACTTTATTCTGCCGCCACTCTTTGTATAGCAGTCCGGAATCCGGCAACTCACTCACTCCAAACCTAAGGCATTTCTTACACTTTTGTTTTCTTATAAATAGAGAAGTAGCTCACAAAGAATCCAGCCACTGCCCCAATGATCATCCCCAAAATATAACCAATAATGGAATGTCCGGTATAGTATCCAAATAAACCAAATCCAAGGATGCCGAAAGACATAACTAAAATTTGCACCGGACGATCTAATTTGTTCCATAAGAAAAAGTGTCCGTTCCGTTCACTTGGAAGCTTTTTGAAGCTTATAAAGCCAATCAAGTAAAATAGCATGCTCATTACGGCTGGAATCAATAAAAGATATTTACTGTTAGTCAGCCATTCATTTACAACGTAACTAATCGGTACTAGGTTCGATAAATTGCTTGCCAGAGAGAAATAACTCTCAGGGGAAGGGAACATTTCCCATATATTCACATCAAAAACAACTTCAAGGTTTCCAACCGGCAATGCAATCATTAAATACGGCAATATAGCTGCAGAAAACGCCGTTAACAGTTGGGCAAAAGCATTTCCAGTCAACGCTCCGGAGGCCATCACCAGTGAAAAAGCCATAAAACTAATCACGATTACTCCAACGCTGCTATGCTCAAAATAGTAGACGTGTTCAGGGCTATAAACAAGAATTAGCAGCCATGCAAGTAAAAAGCCAATCAATTGAGATAGCACAATCACAAAACCGCCTAACCAAAATTTCGTCTGGAAAATTCGGCTTCTGTTATACGGAAGGCTTAATATAAAATCCATCGTGCCTCTCGAACGTTCCATTCCCAGGAAGCAGACCGCCAAAATGACACCCGGCACCCAGTTGATATCTATCAGATTGCTTATGGAATAATTCACAATGAAATCACAATATTGCGGGTCTTGGTGATCAAGACACCCTTGATAAGACAAATACGTATTCACAATAGAGAGCGGATTTGCCAGCACCAAAAACACAATACTTAACAAAATCACCACTTGATTCTGCTTCCACTCTCGATAGAGGAGACCTCGGTCTACCATCTCCGCTTCCCTCCAAACTTCGCAATGAATACTTCTTCCAAGTTGACAGGAAGCTCGTTCCACACTTTTGGCTTCAGCTCTCTCAAAAAGCTCTTGTTCTTCTCATCGCTTTTCGGAATCAGTACAGTGTAAAACACACCGGCCTGATCAAGCATCGGAATGTTTTGCTCTCTGATCGCCAGATTGACATCTTCATCAAACGCCATTTGAATTTTGATGTATTCTTCTTTTAATTCATCAAGATCCATTACATTTGTCAGTCTGTTATCTTCGAGAAAACCAATTCGGTTGCACATCCGTTCAATGTCCTCAAGGCGATGGGAGGTGATCAGGATGCTCGTATCACGCTCAGCCACTTCATCAACCATCAGCTGCAGCACATCATGTCTTGTTACCGCGTCAATACCGTCCGTCGGTTCATCAAGGAGAATCAGTGCCGGTCTCGCTGCAAACGACAGAACGAGCGACAGCTGTTTTTTCAAACCTGTCGACAGCTCGCGGTATTTTTTCGTTTCTGGAATTTCATATCTGTTCATCAGCTCATTCGCGTACGTGACATCAAATTTCGGATAAATCCTTCTCAGGATGTCAACAAGCTGCTTGTATGTATACTTATCATAAAAAGGATTTTGAACAGACATGTAGATGATATTCTGTTTGACCTTCGGATGCTTTTTGATTTCTACGCCATCAAATAAAATCGTCCCGCTGTCGGCGAAAATGATTTGCTGGATTAAGCGAAGCATTGTCGTTTTGCCTGACCCATTGCGGCCGAGCAGCCCGAAGATTTCTCCTTTTTCAATTGTTAATGAAACATCTTTTAATACTTGATTTCCGTCAATCGTTTTTGACAGCTGTCTTAATTCAATCATCGCTCTTGCCCCCTTTCACATCAGCGCTGATTTCCTTTATCCATTCTTGCAGTTTATCCAGCTCAACCCCCGCATAATGTGCATCGATGATGAGCTGTTTGAGTTGCTCTTTAATCATCGTCATCTTCCCTTCAACCAGTGTCGTTTTTGCATTTTCCGATATATAGGTCCCTCTGCCACGCAGCGTTTCAATAATACCCTCTCGCTCAAGCTCTTTGTACGCTTTGCTGACAGTATTCGGATTCGCAATAATGATCGTCGCCAATTCTCTGACAGAAGGAAGCTTATCACCAGGCTTCATGATCCCTTTCAAACAAAGCTCTTTCATTTGCTGAATAATTTGTTCGTAAATGGGCGTTGAGCTTCTTGGATCGATTTGAATCATTTACTTCCCTACTTTCTATACGATCTGAACCTTTTATAGATAAAACTGATCAATTATACTTTTTTGACATTCAAAACCGATCATTACAAGAACAAGAAAAAAAGAACAAGCGATCACAGATGCCGCGACCAGCATTGGCACGTTACGTTTGTTTTGTTTTTTATGTTTCATAACTGCCTCCCTTAATTTCAATATATAAATGACTTTTCATCAGTGTCTATAGTGTATTACTTCAATTAGTACACTTAATACAATAAATACTTTACTGTGCAAAGTCAATCCTTTTTTTACAAAAAAACAGACCCTTATCAAAAGGGTCCGTTTCTTACACATCAAGAGGGTGCTGCAAGATCATATTATTTTGCAAAGCTTGAAGCTGAAGTCTCATTCTGTACAGCTGTTCTCTCTGCTGATCATTTGATGACAGCCATAGTTTATTCAAGGCATTTACCGCATTTTCAATCTGCATTTGCGCATCACTGTATTCTTGGTCGTTATAATGCTCTTGTTTAGAAGCGATTTTCAGCTGTTCTTCGGCATAATCATACGCCTGCATACATTGTTGGAGATGTTCATCTACTGATTGTCTTGTTGCCACAGTAACCCCTCCTCTTGGTAATGGAAACAATCCATCATCCATAGTGTAGCCTCATCCGACACGATTCAATAAAGAAATTTATGGTCGATATTCATTTGTTCTCATATGAAATGCGTGCTACAATTTTAGGATGCAATTGTACGCAAGGAGGCACATTAATCGTGATTCAGAACAATCCTTTTCCTTATTCAAATACGGAAAAACGCTATCATACATTAAATTATCATCTCAGAGATCATTTCGGGCATAAGGTATTTAAAGTAGCGCTTGACGGCGGCTTCGACTGCCCGAACCGGGACGGCACTGTCGCTCACGGCGGCTGTACCTTTTGCAGCGCTGCGGGATCCGGTGATTTTGCAGGAAACCGGGCCGATGATTTAATGACGCAATTCCACGACATTAAAAACCGCATGCACGAAAAATGGAAGGACGGGAAATATATCGCTTATTTCCAGGCTTTCACCAATACGCATGCTCCTGTTGACGTGCTGCGAGAGAAATTTGAGTCTGTTCTCGCGCTCGACGATGTGGTCGGCCTTTCAATCGCCACACGTCCGGACTGCCTGCCGGATGATGTAGTTGAGTATTTGGCAGAACTGAATGAACGCACATATCTTTGGGTAGAGCTTGGGCTTCAGACAGTTCACGAACGCACAGCTCTTCTGATCAACCGGGCACATGACTTTGACTGCTACATTGAAGGTGTGAATAAGCTAAGAAAACACGGCATACGCGTCTGCTCGCATATAATAAACGGACTTCCTCTGGAAGACCGCGATATGATGATGGAAACGGCAAAAGCAGTGGCAGATTTGGACGTCCAGGGTATTAAAATCCATTTGCTTCACCTGCTAAAGGGCACGCCGATGGTGAAGCAATACGAAAAAGGAAAGCTGGAATTTCTCTCTCAAGACGATTATGTGCAGCTCGTCTGTGACCAGCTTGAAATCATCCCGCCAGAAATGATTGTACACCGTATCACTGGTGACGGGCCGATTGAATTGATGATTGGGCCGATGTGGAGTGTGAACAAATGGGAAGTGCTTGGCGCTATCAATAAAGAACTTGAAAACCGCGGCAGCTACCAAGGTAAGTTCTTTCAGCGTCTTCAGGAGGAATCAGCCTTATGATCCTGAAAAAAATTCTTCCCTACAGTAAAGAGCTGCTGAAAATGGCCGCAGGGGACGGAGACATCGTTGTTGACGCCACAATGGGGAACGGGCACGACACCCTGTTTTTAGCTGAGCTTGTCGGTGAAAACGGCCATGTATACGCATTTGATATACAACAATCAGCAGTGGCCAATACGAAGGAGCGGCTCGGTGACACCTATCAAAACCGGACAACTTTATTTCATAAAAGCCATGACAAAATTGCTGAATCACTTCCGCAGGAAACACACGGGAAAGTGGCGGCCGCTGTGTTTAACCTCGGCTATCTGCCAGGCGGAGACAAATCGATTACGACAAACGGCAATTCAACGATTCAAGCAATTGAACAGCTTCTCGGCATTATGAAAGATGAAGGCCTGATTGTTTTGGTCGTCTATCACGGCCATCCGGAAGGTAAAGCTGAAAAAAACGACGTGCTCGACTTTTGCCGGGACTTGGATCAGCAAACAGCCCGTGTCTTGACATACGGATTTATCAATCAGCAAAATGACCCGCCGTTTATTATTGCTATCGAAAAAAAAGCTCAAATCAGCAAATGATTTGAGCTTTTTTCTTTGAGTTTTTCATCCAGGCCATTTTTTGAAACTTTCTGTAGGCTCTGCCGTTGATATAAAAGAAAAAGGAGGTTTTTCCGCTTGCTTTGATCAGCTTTTTCGCGAGCCGGCCCATTTCCTTTTGGCCCGCCACTTTATCATCAGACAAATAGACACCCAGCAAGCCGCGGTTGATTAAGCGGTGGAAGTTTTCGTGCGGAATGCCGTGCAGATGTTCATCGGCTTTCTGAATAAAGTGCTGCAGCCGATTCATCATTTCTTCATGTGACTGATAATACGAGCAGAAATTCAAGTCCCCTTCAAGCAAGTCCTCCTCCTGGTCAATCAAATAATCAAGCAGAATATGAAGACCTTGTATGTAAGGAAAATAACTGTGGCGGATTTTTTTTGCGGTGCTTTCAGTAAAATCGGGCTGAAACGAATATGCGACAAGACAGAAAATGCCTAGCGTGGAGCCTGCACAAGCTGAGAATTCATACCATTCCATCTCGGGAAGCTCTGATTCATATTGGGTAAACCACTTTTCAAGGCGCAGGACACGCTCATGCTCAACAACGTGCTTATGCACCTGCAAATCGCAATAATAGCCGCACAACTCAAGCAAATAAGGTTTAATCATGTCGTAGTGTTCAATAGATCCGAGAACTCGCTGGCACGTTTTCACCAATTCCTGCAAATATCCGCTGTCATCCTGCTCGTCCCTGAATTGATAATAATTTTGCGGTTCAGCTCCCACTGTCAATGCGTCCTGCATAGAGGTATGAAGCATTCGAAAATCTTCCGGGTCAAGTGATGTGCTGCGGTCGCACAAATTGTCCAGGTAATCGCTGATCGTTTGGTATGCGATGATGAACTCAACACATTTCTGCTTATGATTTCCTGACAATAAAGCCAATATGCCGCCGCCTTCGCAGTGAAACGTTTTATCTCGAATACTTGCGGTTGCCTGTGCTTTTAATTCACTGTTTTTAATTGCTTCTGATTTTTGCTTCCATATGTTCAGCTCTTGATGAACGAGCGGAAAAATATCACGATATACTTTTGCCATCAGTCCAAAAGGATGTTCCGGTACTGTCAACACATGCACCCCCCTAGTTCAAATATATTGATCAGTAAATGCTCTTGCGGCTTTAAAAACGTCTTCTCTTTCCGGTTCATTAAATATTTCATGATAAAGCCCTTCCCATTCCCTATACGACTTATTGTGGGAAGCAACCCCTGAAAACCACTTGATGACCTTCGTTTTATCGACCAGCTTGTCATCTCCGGCCTGCATGACCAAAAGCGGCACCCTCAGAAAAGCCTCTGTCGGCACCATGGCAGACTCAAGAGTTTTTAACAGCTCTCTGTACCATCTGACAGAAACCTTCGTCACAAAAAGGGGATCGTTCTGGCCTGCTTCGATGACATCTTCGTTGCGTGTCGCCATATCAATTGATAATCCTGAATCAACTTTAAGCGACGGGGCAATGACATTCAGCCCCTTTGATGCAAGATCAAGCACTTTATTGACTTTAATTTGCAGCCCGAGACACGGTGATGATAAAATAATTCCCGTAATGCGGGGGTTTCTCTGCTGTTTAAACCATTCAATCGCAATCAGGCCGCCCATGCTGTGGCCGAGAAGAAAAACAGGCAGCTCAAAGGTTCGCGCTTTATCTATCCAAGTATCTACTTCATCAATGTATTCTTGAAATGAGCGAATATGACCTCTGGCCCGGGTGGTTGTCCCTTGTCCCGGCAGATCACCCATTACAACGTGATAACCCGAAGATCTCCACATTTCACTCAGCCATTTATAACGTCCATGATGTTCACTTGCCCCGTGGATCATAACAATCACTGCCACAGGTCTGTCTGCTTTCCAGGTCCACATGCGGTTCACCTCATACAAAAATTAAATAGAGAAAGAAGGATGAAAGATATATGATTTACCCTTATAAGGAATACACGCCGGAAATCCACCCAACGGCTTTTGTAGCCGATAATGCAACAATTACCGGTGATGTGGTCATCGGGGAACAATCCAGCATTTGGTTCTCGGTTGTCATAAGAGGCGATGTAGCCCCGACCAGAATTGGTAACAGAGTCAATATCCAGGATTTAAGCTGCCTCCATCAAAGCCCGAATCGGACGCTTCTCATTGAAGATGACGCCACGATAGGCCACCAGGTTACACTCCATAGCGCCGTGATCCGCAAGAACGCCTTAATCGGCATGGGTTCAATCATTTTAGACGGAGCCGAAATCGGTGAAGGCGCATTTATCGGTGCCGGCAGCCTTGTTCCGCCGGGAAAAATCATTCCGCCAGGCCATCTAGCCTTCGGCCGCCCGGCAAAAGTCATCCGTCCTTTGACGGATGAAGACCGAAAAGACATGCAGAGAATACGGTCTGAATATGTAGCAAAGGGTCAATATTATAAATCACTTCAGCAAATGTAAGACCAGCTTCGTTTTACTTTACCATTTTTCAAAATATTATTTAAGCGATAACCATCGCTGACCCGAACCAAATGCAGTTCGGGTTTTTAATTTTCCATAAAACGTTCACATGTAAAAATGAACATGTGACTTTTATCTTATCATAAAAAACAAGACGCCACTGTAAGCAGTCTCTGCAAAAAACATATTCCTATTCTCTGCTCTCTATGAGCAGCTTTACTTAAACAAAAAAGAGCCCTCCGGGAGCTCTTTTTGTCAGCTGATCTGTTGTTCAGTTGACACAGCTGCGTTTTTCTTATGAAAGCCTTTGCCATAATAAACGGCTATCAAAATCAGAAACCAAATCGGACCGACAATTACGGCAACTCTTGTTTCCGGGCTATAAGCCATCAGGATAATGACAAATGCTAAAAAGGCCAAAGATAAATATGACGTGAACGGGTAAAAAGGCATTTTGTATTTTAATTGCTTTTGATCCTTTGGCTGCATGCCTTTACGATATTTGATCTGAGAAAGCAAGATGATCGCCCACGTCCAAATCGCTCCGAACGTCGCAATGCTTGTGACCCAAGTAAATACCTTTGCAGGCACGACATAGTTTAACAGCACACCGACTAATAACGCACCCGCAGAAGCCAGTACGGCTTTACCAGGAATGCCGCCTTTGGTCAGCTTACCGTACGCTTTTGGCGCCTCGTTCTGCTCCGCTAAGTTAAAGAGCATACGTCCGGTGCTGAATATGCCGCTGTTGCAAGAAGACAGCGCCGCCGTCAGAACGACAAAGTTAATGATGCCTGCCGCATATGGAATCCCCACTTTTTCAAACGTGAGTACAAAAGGGCTTCCTTGCGATCCGATTTCCTGCCATGGATAAATGGACATGATAACAAATAAAGCACCGACGTAAAAAATCAGGATACGCCAAAATACCGTATCAATCGCTTTTGCTAATGATTTTTGCGGATTTTTGACTTCGCCGGCCGTCACCCCTATCATCTCAATGCCTAAATACGCGAACATCACCATTTGAAGTGACAATAAAACCCCTTTTATTCCATGAGGAAAAAATCCGCCGTTGCTCCACAAGTTGCTGATGCCAGTCCCAATGCCTCCATTGCCGACTCCTGTAATGATCATTAATAAACCGACAGCAATCATAGAAAGGATCGCGACAATTTTAATCAATGCGAACCAAAACTCCAGCTCTCCGTACGCCTTTACGGCCAGGAAATTGACACCAGTCATAATCACCAGCGCCGACAATGCCCAAATCCAATTGGGCACATCCGGAAACCAGTATCCCATATAAATTCCGACAGCGGTGATTTCCGCCATACAGGTTACAACCCATAAGAACCAGTAATTCCACCCGGTTAAGTAGCCTGCAAGCGGACCTAAGTAGTCACGCGCATACCTGCTGAAGGAGCCCGCGACCGGCTTTTGAATCGCCATTTCCCCAAGCGCCCTCATTATAAAAAACATAACCAGGCCGCTGCAGGCATATGCCACCAAAATACCCGGCCCTGCTAATTGAATAGCTGATGCGGAGCCAAGGAAAAGTCCCACTCCTATGGCAGCCCCTAAAGACATCAAAGAAATATGCCTTTCTTCCAGACCGCGATGCAATTCTTGTTTTTGTTTTTGCATGTTCCCTTCTCCCCTAGAAAAAAATATCATTACATCATTTTTCTGAATATTTCACACGAATGTGCAGGGTAATCAATGATGATGGAGAAATACTGGTATAATAACAAGGCTTTCGACGAATCGAAAGCCTTATCTGTTAGACAAAGATGACTTCTTTAGGCTGATGGCTCAGCTCTTCAGGCATATACCGTTTTTCGATATTGATGCTGTGCCAGATCATAAAGATGAGCACTGTCCAAATTTTACGGCTGTTATCAGCCTTGTCGGCACAATGGTCTTCAAGAAGCTGAAGAACGTAATCCTTATGGATATAAGCGTCCGTTTGGCTTTCCTGAATAATGCTGCGCACCCATTCGTTCATTTCGTTTTTCAGCCAATGACGGATCGGTACAGGGAAACCGAGCTTTTTGCGGTTTAATACATGATCCGGCACAATGCCTTCAGCAGCTTTGCGAAGGAGATACTTAGTCGTACCGTTCTTTGTTTTCAATTCATCAGGAATTTTAGAAGCAACGTCAAATACAACTTTATCAAGGAACGGCACACGCAATTCCAAAGAATTCGCCATCGTCATTTTATCCGCTTTTAGCAAAATGTCGCCTCGCATCCAAGTGTGGATATCGACATACTGCATTTTGTTAATATCGCTGTATGAGCTGCTTTCTGTAAAGTAAGGCTTCGTCACATCGCGATACGAAAGGCTCGAATCATAGTGCTTCAGCAGCTGTTTCTTCACGGATTCTTCAAAGATCTTCGCGTTGCCGATATAACGCTCCGGAAGCGGAGTGCAGCCGCGCTCAAGCAAGCTCTTTCCTCTCATTCCCTCAGGCATAACGGCCGCTACGTGCAGAAGCATCTTTTTCAAGCCGGACGGAATGCGTTCAAACGGTTTAAGAGAAAGCGGTTCACGGTAGATGTTGTATCCGCCGAACAGCTCGTCCGCACCTTCGCCAGATAACGCAACCGTTACGTGTTTTTTCGCTTCTTTCGCCACGAAATACAATGGAATCGCAGCCGGATCTGCAAGCGGATCATCAAAGTGCCATACGATTTTAGGAAGCTCGTTCATGTATTCTTCAGGTGAAATGACTTTGCTGATATTTTCAATGCCCAGTGCAGCGGCAGTTTCTTTCGCTACATCAACTTCACTGAAGCCCTGCTGTTCAAATCCGACAGAAAATGTTTTCAGGTTTGGATGAAATTCTTTCGCAACGGATACAATAAACGAAGAATCGATTCCGCCTGATAGGAATGAACCGACAGGCACATCACTTCTCATATGAACGTTTACAGAGTCATAGATAGCGTCTCTGACTTCTTTGACAAGTTTATCTTCTTCCGTCTGAACAGGCTGGAAGCGCGCCTTGAAATACGTTTTGAATGTGATATCACCGTCAGGACGGATTGTAAACTGAGAACCCGGCTCTACTTTTTTCACATCAATATCAAGCGTACTTGGCTCAGGAACGAATTGGAAAGACATATACTGCTGTAATGCTTCTTTATCTATTTCAATATCATTTTGGGCTGCCATTAAACTTTTTCTCTCTGAGGCAAAATAAACCTGATCATTGATCGTTGTGTAATACAACGGCTTAATGCCGAATGGATCTCTTGCTCCATAAAGAACATGATCGTTTTTATTCCAAATCAGAAAGGCAAACATGCCGCGCAGCTTGGAAGCCGCTTCTTCTTTATAGTGACGGTAAGTCGCAAGAAGAACCTCTGTGTCAGAATCTGTGTTGAAAGTATATCCCTTTGCTTCAAGCTCTTCTCTCAGTTCGATATAGTTATAGATTTCCCCGTTAAAAATAATCCAATATTTTTCATCTTCATATGATAAAGGCTGTCCGCCATTTTCCACATCAATAATGCTGAGCCGTCTGAATCCGAATCCAACGTGCTCATCATGGTAATATCCATCACTGTCAGGACCGCGGTGAACGATCATTTGGTTCATTTGTTTGATTAGTTCTTCTTGATCAGCGGTTTGAGTTAACGGATGCTTGTTAAAAACCCCGACAAATCCACACATAGTATTGCCTCCATATTTAAAATTGTCATCATTGAACCCCTATTTATAGACGCTGTGAACAGTGTTTGGTTTCACAGTTATGTAAAAAAATAAACATGGATACATCGATAAAAAAGGGAAAGCCGCTTAACCAGTAAGCGGCTATAAAATTATTCTCCTAACGCTTCTTTACGCAGCTGTTCCGCTTTGTCTGTACGCTCCCACGGAAGGTCAACATCGTGGCGTCCAAAGTGGCCGTACGCAGCAGTCTGTTTGTAGATCGGACGGCGTAAATCAAGCATTTTGATAATGCCGGCAGGTCGTAAATCAAAGTTATTGCGCACAACTTCAATCAGTTTTTCCTCCGAAGCTTTTCCGGAACCGAATGTGTTGATTGAGATAGACACAGGCTGTGCAACACCGATCGCGTAAGCAAGCTGCACTTCGCAAGAATCTGCAAGCTCAGCCGCAACGATGTTTTTCGCAACGTATCTTGCAGCATAAGCAGCTGAACGGTCTACTTTCGTCGCATCTTTACCAGAGAACGCGCCGCCGCCGTGACGTGCGTAGCCGCCGTACGTATCAACGATGATTTTACGTCCTGTGAGCCCCGCATCCCCTTGAGGTCCTCCGATGACGAAACGGCCTGTAGGGTTAATGAAGTATTTTGTTTCTTCATCAATTAATTCTTCAGGAACAACCGGATTGATGACATGTTCTTTAATGTTGCGCTGAATTTGCTCAAGCGTAATTTCAGGGTGGTGCTGAGTTGAAATAACAATCGCGTCAATGCGGACAGGTTTGTTATTTTCATCATACTCAACCGTTACCTGTGTTTTGCCGTCAGGGCGAAGGTAAGGAAGAACATCTTCTTTACGCACTTCACTCAAGCGGCGGGCTAATTTATGAGCAAGTGAAATCGGAAGAGGCATGAGCTCTTTCGTTTCGTTGCACGCATAACCGAACATTAAACCTTGGTCACCCGCTCCGATTGCTTCAATTTCTTCGTCGCTCATTGTGCCTTCACGGGCTTCAAGCGCTTGGTCTACACCCATCGCAATATCAGCAGACTGCTCGTCAATTGATGTTAAAACTGCACAAGTTTCCGCATCAAATCCGTATTTTGCACGTGTGTATCCGATTTCTTTAATCGTTTCACGAACCGTTTTTGGAATGTCAACATACGTAGAAGTTGTGATTTCTCCGCTGACAAGAACCAAACCAGTTGTCACAGACGTTTCACAAGCAACACGCGCGTTAGGGTCTTTCTTTAAAATTTCATCTAAAATGCTGTCAGAAATCTGGTCACAGATTTTATCCGGATGCCCCTCCGTAACAGATTCTGATGTAAATAAACGACGATTTTTACTCATGATTTGCTTCCTCCTGCACAAGGCCTCCCGAAAGACCTTATATATATGATACGGAACTCGCTCCCTCTTATACAATGTTACGTTTATATTAGAGATGTTAATTGGCATATTTATGAAATAAAAAAACCTTTTCCGTTCGAGGAAAGGGTTTGGTCTTTGTGCCTTTCACTCTTATCGCTCAAGGAATCATTCAACCTTGCATCAGGTTAGCACCTTGGTTGTCTCACACAATTTGAACATAATGAATAATAGAGAAACCGGTTGCTGGGCTTCATAGGGCCTGTCCCTCCGCCAGCTCGGGATAAGAGTATCCGCTCAATGAAATATCTTATCGTAAAAGGGTTTGCAATGTCAATATGAATCAGGAGAAATAGACGCCTTTATTGCGGAAAACAATGGAAATGCACACACAAAAAACGATAAATAGTATAGACTATTTGAAAATATATGTTATACTAATTCACAATTAGCAAAACACAAATAAAATGATAAAGGAAGGTTTCTTATGAACTCAGTTGATTTAACCGCTGATTTGCAAGCCTTATTAACAAGTCCTAATGTGCAGCATAATTTATCTGCAGCTCAGCTTACAGAAAAAGTACTTTCCCGCAACGAAGGCATTTTGACATCCACGGGTGCCGTCCGGGCGACCACAGGCGCTTACACGGGACGTTCGCCGAAGGATAAATTTATTGTAGAAGAAGCAAGCACAAAGAGTAAGATTGATTGGGGTCCGGTGAATCAGCCTATTTCCGAGGAAGCATTTGACCGGCTGTACACGAAAGTTGTCAGCTATCTGAAACAGCGTGATGAGCTGTTTGTTTTCGAAGGATTTGCCGGTGCTGATGAAAAATACAGACTGCCGATCACGGTCGTTAATGAATTTGCATGGCACAATTTATTTGCCAGACAGCTGTTTATCCGTCCTGAAGACAATGATAAAAAAACAGTCGAACAGCCGTTTACCATTCTTTCCGCTCCGCATTTCAAAGCGGACCCAAAAACAGACGGCACACATTCAGAAACCTTTATTATTGTTTCTTTCGAAAAGCGCACGATTTTAATCGGCGGAACGGAGTATGCCGGAGAAATGAAAAAATCGATTTTCTCCATCATGAATTTCCTGCTGCCTGAGCGAGATATTTTATCCATGCATTGCTCCGCCAATGTCGGTGAAAAAGGCGATGTCGCGCTTTTCTTCGGCCTGTCGGGAACAGGAAAGACCACCCTTTCGGCGGATGCTGACCGGAAACTGATCGGTGATGATGAACACGGCTGGTCGGATACTGGTGTCTTCAATATCGAAGGCGGATGCTATGCCAAGTGCATTCATTTAAGCGAAGAAAAGGAACCGCAGATTTTTAAAGCGATTCGGTTTGGATCCGTTCTCGAAAATGTTGTTGTAGATGAAGATACGCGTGAAGCCAATTACGATGATTCCTTCTATACAGAAAACACACGTGCCGCTTACCCGATTCATATGATCGACAACATTGTGTCTCCAAGCATTGCGGGCCACCCGTCAGCAATTGTATTTCTGACGGCTGATGCATTCGGTGTTCTGCCGCCAATCAGCAAGCTGACGAAGGAGCAGGCTATGTACCACTTCTTAAGCGGTTATACGAGTAAACTAGCCGGCACCGAACGCGGTGTCACGTCTCCTGAGACGACATTCTCCACATGCTTCGGTTCACCGTTCCTTCCGCTCCCGGCTCATGTATATGCGGAAATGCTCGGCAAGAAAATCGACGAACACGGCGCAGACGTTTACTTGGTCAACACCGGCTGGACCGGCGGCGGCTACGGCACAGGCGAACGCATGAAGCTTTCATACACACGGGCGATGGTAAAAGCAGCGATTGAAGGCAAATTAGAAAATGTGCAAATGACCACTGACGATATTTTCGGCCTGCACATCCCGGTTCATGTTCCGGGTGTTCCCGATCATATCCTTCAGCCGGAAAACACGTGGAATAACAAAGAGGAATACAGAGAAAAGGCTGTGTATCTGGCAAACGAATTCAAAGAAAACTTCAAAAAGTTCACAAATACAGATGCCATCGCACAAGCGGGCGGGCCTCTCGTTTAAAAAAGCAAAAGCCAAGAGCAATTAAGCTCTTGGCTTGTTTTAATTGACTGTATGCAAAGAAGTCAGCTTGTACGTAATGATTGTCCGCCCGTCTGTCCATTCAAGCTTCTGCACTTCGGCTGTGCCTGACTTTTCACCAAACTTTGTTTTGCTGACATCCATCGGAATCTCCATTGGATAAATGCGATACCCGTCTTTCTCTAATCTGAATATATTTTCATCTATGCGAACTTCTTTTCCTTTTGTCACAATCAATGTATTAAATTCAACAGGCATTCCCAAATTGAAATCCCCTTTCGTTCTCTTTTTTCTATATCATAACATATTTCACCGTCAGCGGTTTTTCATCCACTGCGTGAGCTGCCGCACAATACGCCGGTTTTCCTTCGGCGGAAAATAATGTGTGAATGTACTGTAGTACCACGTCTCTACAGGCTTGTGCAGCTGTTTTAATTTCTCCTCAAATAAATACGAATGCTGAATGGAAACGTTTTGATCTTTTTCTCCGTGAATTAATAAAACGGGTGCCTCAATTTTGTTCACTTCGTCAAAAGGCGTTCGCCATTTGTATTCGTCAGGCACCTTTTTCGGCGTTCCCCCAATCACTCTTTTCATCATTCTTCGTAAATCCTGCCGCTCTTCATATGTAAGAATCATATCACTGACGCCTCCCCACGAAACGAATGAAGCCGCATGCCGTCCCATTTCAATCGCAGTAAGCATTCCCATTATGCCGCCTCTGGAGAAACCGAAAATATGAATTCTGTTCTTTTTCACTTGCGGATGCTGCTGGAGCAGGCGAAAAGCGGAAAAAGCATCCTCTCTGTCTTCTCCTGCAAAATCCTCGTTGCCCTCCCCTCCCTGATTCCCTCTGTAAAAGGGGGCAAATACAACAAATCCTTGAGACGCAAACTGGATAATTCGGCCCGGTCTGACCATTCCAACACTCTTAATACCGCCGCGCAAATATAAAAATCCGTCATATTGCCCAGGTGCCGCCGGCTCCGCCAGCAGCCCTTTCACTTTTAAGCCATTTGAAAGGTAGCAGATGGTAAACAAACGCACATGCCGGCTCGGCGACGGAAATCTTCTTTTCTCAACAATCAATGCTCCCGCCTCCTTTTTTCTTTATTCTTTCCTGCCTTTAAAAATAAATCCTGTAACCCGGATTAGGCATTCACACATTTTTATACCCATCATACGATATGTAAAGCAAAAAAGGATATTAACTTGATGCTAAATAAGGAGGTTGTCATGTGAACAAATGGTTAAGGCTGGGCTGTTTCTGCGTTTGCAGTGTGTTTCTTATCATTGCCCTGAGCGCTTGCAAGCAGGAAGCAACACTCACGAAAGTAAAAGTAGCCGAAGTGACCCATTCCATTTTTTATGCACCTTTATATGTTGCAGAATCTAAAGGCTTTTTCAAGGATGAAGGCCTTGATGTCGACGTCAATACGACCTGGGGCGGCGATAAAACGATGACTTCGCTTCTTTCAAACGGCTCGGACATTGCTCTTGTCGGTTCAGAAACATCCATTTATGTCGAATCGCAAGGGGCTAAAGACCCTGTCATTAACTTCGCACAGCTGACTCAGACAGACGGAACGTTCCTTGTCGCAAGAGAAGATGCCGAAAATTTCAGCTGGGATCAGCTGAAAGGAAAGACTTTTCTCGGCCAGAGAAAAGGCGGTATGCCGCAAATGGTCGGCGAGTATGTGCTGAACCAACATCACATTGATCCGCATAAGGATATTGAACTCATCCAAAACATAGACTTCGCCAATATATCCAATGCCTTTGCTTCTGGAACCGGTGAGTATGTCCAGCTTTTTGAACCGACTGCTTCACTCTTTGAGAAAGAAGGCATCGGCCACATCGTTGCTTCGTTCGGAGAAGAATCAGGCCAGGTTCCTTATACAACATTTATGGCAAAACAAAGCTATTTAAAGAAAAACGAGGATACAGCCGTCAAATTCACGAGAGCTATTTATAAAGCGCAGCAGTGGGTGGAAAACCACTCAGCGAAGGACATCACAGAAGCGATTAAAAATGAATTTGACGATACAGATCCCGATGTCATCGAAACGTCCATTGAACGCTACAAAAAACAAAATTCGTATTCTCCAGACCCGCTCCTCAACGAAAAAGAATGGGAACTGCTCCAAACGATTATGGATCAGTCGGGTGAACTGCCAAAGCATATACCATACAGTCAGCTTGTGAACAAACACATCGCCGAAAAAGTCACCTCGGAAAAATAGGAGGCGCCATCTATGTCTTTTTTACATGTCGACCATGTAACTCATACTTATTTTTCTATTAAAGAAAAAACAACCGCCGTACAGGACATTCATTTCGATGCCGAAAAAGGCGATTTCATCTCATTTCTCGGTCCGAGCGGCTGCGGAAAAACAACACTGCTTTCCATAATTGCAGGCTTAATTGAACCTTCGGAAGGCAGAGTTCTGATTGAAGGCCGCGAGCCGAATCAAAAAGAACATAACATTGGCTACATGCTTCAGCAGGATTACTTATTTCCCTGGAAATCCATTGAGGAAAATGTGCTCCTCGGTTTAAAAATTGCCGACACGCTTACTGAAGAAAACAAGGCCGCAGCACTTGGTCTTTTGCCGGATCTGGGTCTCGTTGATGTTGAAAAGAAATATCCTAAGGAGCTGTCAGGCGGGATGAGGCAGCGGGCCGCGCTTGCAAGAACTCTTGCCCCAAACCCAAGTCTGCTTTTGCTGGATGAGCCATTTTCCGCGCTTGATTTTCAAACGAAGCTGTCTTTGGAAAACCTCGTTTTCCGCACATTAAAGGAGTATCAAAAAACAGCGGTGCTTGTCACTCATGATATAGGGGAAGCGATTGCGATGAGTGATACCATCTTTTTATTTTCTAATCAGCCGGGCACCATTCATCAAATTTTTACCATCCCTAGAGAATTGGCTGCGATGATGCCTTTTGACGCCCGTCAGGAGCCATCCTTCCAGACGCTGTTTCAAACGATATGGAAGGAGCTGAATTCTCTTGAGAAACAGCAAAGAAACAATTGATCTGCTTCATGAGCAATTTCAATTCAAACAGAAAAAAGAGAAATGGAATGTGCATTCTTTTCAGCTTGCGATATTTATCCTCTTTTTCTCCGGATGGGAAATCGCAAGCAGACAGAGCTGGATTGATCCTCTGATCTTCAGCTCGCCGTCAGCCGTATGGCGTTTACTGATTGAAAAGGTTGCTGACGGCTCATTGCTGTCGCATATCGGGGTTACTTTATTTGAGACGGTGCTTGGCTTTTTGCTGGGGACTTTCCTTGGCACGTGTCTTGCCGCGTTGTTATGGTGGTCCAATCGGCTTGCCAGGATATTAGATCCGTATCTGGTCATTTTAAATGCGATGCCGAAAGTGGCGCTCGGACCTATTCTGATTGTTGCGCTCGGTCCCGGCTTTGTCAGCATCATCGCGATGGGAGCGGTCATCAGTGTCATCATCACAACCATCGTCGTTTATACCGCCTTTCAAGAGGTGGATGAAAACTATATTAAAGTAATGAAAACATTCGGCGCAAACAAGTGGGTTATTTTTAAAGAAGCGATTCTTCCCGCATCTTCGCCCGCTATTATTTCAACCCTGAAGGTAAACGTCGGTTTATCGTGGGTCGGTGTCATCGTAGGCGAGTTTCTTGTTTCAAAGGTCGGATTAGGATACATGATTATTTACGGATTCCAAGTCTTCAATTTTACACTCGTCTTCTTAAGCCTGTTGATCATTGCTGTATTTGCCACCCTGATGTATCAGGGCGTAGAACTGTTAGAAAAGAAATGGACGAAGGGCAGAACATAAAAACCCGGCGGATAGCCGGGTTTTTAGTTGATCCATCCCGCTTCTTTCAGTTTTTTCAAACTGATGGGAAGCACAGAATCCTTCATAATAAAGCTGAATTTTTTATTACGGGGCAAGTTTTCCGGAAGTTCATGAAACAGAACCGGCCCTTTCGTTTCAAAGTAATCGCTTTGCTTTTCAAGTTTCTCTATATCTGCAAAATATATATTCTTCACAATAACCTTTTCTTTTCCGAGAACTTTATACTGTCCGAGATACTTGAGGCTTTTCACTCTCGCCCCTGTTTCTTCCTTTACTTCTCGAAGCGCCGCCTCTTCCGCGCACTCCATCGGTTCCACTTTCCCGCCCGGAAACTCAAAGCCTCTGTCCTCATGTTCTGTCAAAAGCCATTTGTCACCAAAACGGCAGATGACCCAGACATGCTTCGGGCTGTCCGAAAAGGGCTGATTGTCAAAGGAGAGCTGAACAGTATTCTGATAATAATCTTTAAACTCGTACATGTTTATCCCTCAAATCCGTTCCTAGCTATCTTCCATACATCATACCACAGTTACGTTTCTTCGGAAGCTTTTTATCAAAAAATAAGGGAAACCCAGCACGCCATCCGGATCTGAAACGATAGACCAGCTCGTACAGCTTTTGGCCGCAGCTCTTGTCAAAATGTAAATGACTGACGCTCTGGGCTTTATTATGACCCGCGAACAGATAAAAGTTACGGTTTGCGCCTGAATTTATTTTTTAACGTTTCTAATAGATCCACAAGCATTTCCGGAACAGGTATACCGAGAGAGCTGGCTGTCACGACAATTTGCACAGATTCATAAAGAATATAAAACATAATGGCCAAGTCACGTATTGATCCCTGTGTATTCAGCAGCTGGTCAAAAAAGTGGCAGACAGAGATCAGAGCCAACGTAACTAATTTTTTGACGAAACGGGCAAAAACCTTCTTGAACGCCAGTTTGTGAATAATCGTTTCCTTCAAGGTCGTACTGATAAATTCAATTGCCATAAGAGACAGCAGAATGAGGAGTGAGTACTGAAAACCTCCGAAGAAAAACCCCGCTGCTGAAACGCTGACTGCAAAAAACGAAAAGATGCCAAAGTCTCTATCCATTTATCCCAACATCCTTTCACAGAAACGGCCTTACCATATTCTATGGAAAGCACGCCGAACGGATTGGATTTTTCAGAAAAATGGACTAGTTGTCGCCTATTTTTGCGAGGCAAAATAAAAACCGGACATCTTCAAAGATATCCGGTCTTTCTTTTCTATTATCCAAGGTAAGCTTTCAGCATCCAGTTATGTTTTTCAATATTTTGGTGAATGGCAAGAAGCATGTCCCCTGTTGTTTCGTCTCCGACTTCATCAGCTAAGTCCATGCCGCTTTTCAGTTCTTCCGCGATAACTGTAAAATCATCATACACACTCTGAACCATTTGTTCTGCTGTTTCGTTTCCGTTCGCTTCTTTTACAGAAGCTGTTTCCAAAGATTCTTTCATTGTCGCGATCGGTTTTCCGTTCAAAGCCAAAAGACGCTCTGCCAAATCATCAATATAAGTTGCTGTCTCGTTATAAAGCTCTTCAAATTTTTCATGCAGTGTAAAGAAATCTTTCCCTTTTACATACCAGTGATAATTATGTAGTTTCACATACATGACTGTCCAGTTGGCTACTTGTTTATTCACGGCTTGAATCAATTGTTCTGACATATTATCTTCCTCCTTGTTTATATTAGGTGTATACCCTTCATATCGTACGCTAAAACCTTTATTTTACCCGTCTGTCACAATGTCTTCCACTATGTTACAATTATTGAAAACGGGAGGTGGAATCATGACGCTTCTCATCACGATAAGTATTTTGATTGTGCTGGCTGTTTTGCTCGTAAGTGTTTGGACGACTGTAAAAGCCTATAATGTAAAACACACGATTGACCCTCCTCAAGAAGGAAATGCTCCCGGTTCAGACCCAAAAGGTCAATGATGGTGTGATTGCTCTTCTTCAGGTTGCTTGGTGGCAGCATCGGCATCTCCGACTTGGACTTTTAAGGTCGGCATGCTGTGCTGTTTTTTTGCAGTTACATGAGATTGGACAGTGTATACGCCATCTTCCTTAAACTCTGTCTCAAATCGATATACGCCATCTTCCTGTTTGGCTTTAAACATCTTGCTGTCGTTTTTTTCTCCGTCTTTCCATATCTCAAACTCCACTTCATCAGCATCTGTCACCGCTTCATCTCCGTAAGAAACCGCCGCTTCATAAGCAGCATTCTCTCCCGGCTTCACTTTTTCCGGTCCGGTGAGTTTTACATCTAATACCTCAGGCGTCTCAGCTGCTGTATGTGCTTTATTCGCCTCAGATCCGCACCCGTTCAGTAAAAAAACAGCAGAAAAAAGTACTGCAGCGACCATCTTTTTCATTCCATCACCCTTTTCGTCGTTTACCTCAATAGTAGCAAACGCTTACAGCAAATGGTATACAAAATCTGTAACGTCACAAAAAAGACCTTTTTGCTTTCGGGCAAAAAGGTCTTTTTTCTATTTAGCCAAATACTTTTAGCAATTCTTCTTTATCCTGTGACAGCCAGAAACGCATCAAACGTTTTGCGCCTTCCAGGTCATGAAGCTTCGCCTGGCCGCACTGCTTTTCATTGGCAGCCGGAATTTCGGTAATTTCTACAGCTTCCTTCATTGTGTCTTCAAGCAAGTCAACGATTTCCGCAGGAGTCGGCTCTCCGCTGACAACAAGATAGTAGCCGGTTTGGCAGCCCATTGGCGAAATATCAATAATATCAAAATGATCATATTTCTCAGCATGAGTGCGAATCGTAAATGCGAGCAAATGCTCAAGTGTATGGATCGTATCAGGCTTCATCGCCTGTTTATTCGGCTGGCAAAAACGAATATCAAATTTATTTACAACACCGTCTGTTCCTACTTTATGCACACCGCAATGTCTTACGTATGGGGCAACAACCGCATTATGGTCAAGTTCAAAACTTTCTACTGAAGGCATAATGGCACTCTCCCTTTTTTAAAAATGTATTTTTATTATAACATACCTTTCCGATAAGAATTATCGAATAACTTTTCAAACCGCGTTATTTTTTTTATACTTGCATCAGAAAGGTTGCTGAAGACACATGAAAACCATATTTATTGCTCTGATCAGAGGGTACCAAAAATTCATCTCGCCGCTGACGCCGCCAACATGCCGCTTTTATCCGACTTGTTCACAATATGGAATCGAAGCCATTAAAACGCACGGCGCCCTTAAAGGCGGATGGCTGACTCTCATACGGATTTTGAAATGCCATCCATTTCATCCGGGCGGAGTCGACCCCGTCCCTGAAAAAAAGCGCAAAGATTAAGCGTTATAGCCGTTTACGACAACATCCAGTTTTCCTGTCTCAGGATCAATGACTAAACCATGGACAGGCACAGTTTCCGGGAACAGCGGATGATGTTTAATGACGTCCACGCTGTCTTTTACGCTCGCTTCCACTGAATCGAAGCTTTTAAACCATTGGTCAAAGTCAACTCCGGAGTACTTCAATGTTTCGATGCGTTCTTCCGGAATTCCTCTTTCCTTTATTCTATTAAGCATACTTTCACTGCTGATTTTGCTCATACCGCAATCGTGGTGTCCGATTACACAGACTTCATCTGCGTTCAGCTCGTACACTGCAACCAGTAAACTTCTCATAATGCTTCCGAACGGGTGTGTAACAAGCGCACCGGCACTCTTTATAATTTTGATGTCACCGTTTCGCATATTCATCGCATGCGGCAGCAATTCAACCAAACGAGTGTCCATGCAAGAAAGAATCGCCATTTTTTTATCCGGGAATTTTGATGTCTGATATTTTTCATAATCTTTTTGTTCAATAAAAGTTTTATTAAAGTCAAGAATATCATTTAGAAGACTCATAGCGGTATTCCTTTCCGGTCTTTTTTCTTCAATATATCACAGCCTCTGCCTTTCGTCATCCTATCGGCAAGATGTTGAGGCCAGAAAAAAAGGCAAGCCCCGCGGCTGCCTCATTTTCCCATGTTATATCTTTTGTTGAACTGCTCGACTCTTCCGCCTTTTTCATTGAATTTCTGGCGGCCTGTATAAAACGGATGAGTATCTGAGCTTACCTCTACTTTAATAACCGGATATGTGTTTCCATCTTCCCACTCCGCTGTTTCTTCCGATGTTTTGGTAGACCTGCTCAAAAAGCGGTATCCGCTGTTTACATCCTGAAATATTACTTTGTGATTCTTCGGATGAATTCCTTCCTTCATGTCTATCTCTCCTTATTAAATCGTAATAATTACGTTTTATTTTATATCCTAACAAACATTTTGTCAATCTTCTTACAGGTTTCCCGATCTTTCGCTTCATAAACCTCATGCTTTTAAGAACAGGAAGAATAATCTAACCGAGGAAGCAAATAATAAACCCATATTACATACAGATCGTTTTGAGAAAGGTGGTTTATTATTGTGGATGATTTAGTTTTGGCTAGGAGTCTTTTTGGTACGACAATGGGCTTTCATATCATTTTCGCAACCTTGGGAGTCGGTCTGCCGCTCATGATTTTAATAGCTGAATTGATCTATCAAAAAACGAAGGATGACCATTATGCCATCATGGCGAAGAGATGGACAAAAGCACAGGCTGTTTTGCTGGGGGTCGCCATTCCGACCGGAACCATTGCCGGTACTCAGCTCGCGCTTTTATGGCCGGGTTTTATGGAAGTCATCGGCCGGGTCATGTCCCTGCCATTCCAAATTGAAATCTACGCTTTTTTTATCGAAGCCCTGTTTATGTCGATTTATGTATATGCCGCAGACCGCTTATCGCCGGTCATGAGGATTATCGCTGTTGTCTTTGTGCTGATCGGGGCCGCGGCGTCTGCCATTCTGATCACGAATGTCCATGCCTTTGAAGGAACCCCGGCCGGATTTAAAATTATAAACGGAAAGATAACTGATGTTGATCCGTGGGCCGCGTTTTTTAACCCAAGCTTTTTTGTAACCGCCGGCCATGTCGTTCTGTCTGCGTTCATGACAGGAGCCTTTATCGTTGCTTCTGTTGCCGCATACAAAATGATCCGGTCCAGAAAAAAAGAAAACGTCTATCGCTTTCACCGTAAAGCCCTGCTGCTCGCGCTGACGGTCGGCGGTATCTTTTCATTGATAACAGCCTTAAACGGGCACGAATCAGCACAAATGCTGCATGAATATCAGCCGGAAAAGCTCGCCGGAGCAGAGGGCCTTTTTGAAACAAGATCCCATGCCCCGCTTGCAATCGGAGGATTTACCGATCCGGAGGAGGAAAAAGTGAAATGGGCAATCGAGATTCCGTGGGCATTAAGCTTTTTGGCAGCCAACAGTTTTGACACTGTTGTAAAAGGATTAAATGCGTTTCCGAGAGACGAATGGCCGCCGCTTTTTATTCACACGTTATTTAATGCGATGGTCGGTGTCGGAATGCTGCTTATTCTTTATTCCATTATCGGTGTCGTCTGGAGAAAAGTATTAAAGAAAGATCGTTTTCCAACCTGGCTGCTGGTGATTTTCATGACAGCCGGTCCTCTCAGCATGATTGGTATTGAATTCGGCTGGATTTTCGCTTGTACAGGGAGACAGCCGTGGGTCATCTATCATCTGCTGAAGACATCAGATGTTGTCACGACGACAGGCTCGATCGGAGTGCTTTTCCTGTTTTTCACCTTCGTTTACGCCGTGTTGGGCGCAGCTGTCGTTTATGTACTGCTTTACTATTTCAAAAAGCACCCTGTGGATGAGGATTTAAATACGGCGGAGTCTTAATAGCTTCGCAAGCAGGAAACTAAATGGAAGGAAGATCGACAAATGGACATTTCAACGGACGCTCTGATCGCCATCTCAATTATTTGGGGTTTTGTGTTTATTTACGCCGTCATGGCCACAATGGATTTCGGAGCGGGATTTTGGTCTATGATCTACTTAAACAAGGAGCATATGAAGGCGACTGATATCGCAAATCGCTTTCTGTCGCCGACTTGGGAGGTCACTAACGTCTTTATCGTGGCCATCGTCGTTGCGCTTTTCAGCTTTTTTCCAGGTGCAACGTTTGTGCTCGGAACTGTTTTATTAATTCCCGGCAGCATTATTTTATTGCTTTTAGCAATCCGAAGCGGTTTTCTCGTTTTTTCAAACACAGCGAAGGAAAGGAAATTGCTCAGATATATTTCCGGCATCTCCGGTTTTATTATTCCCGCTGTTCTGATATTGGTTCTCCCGGTGACACACGGTGGATTTATCGAAAACACAGACGGCGTATACAGCTTGAATATGTCTACCATTTTGACAAGCCCAAACGCCTATTCATTTATAGGGTTTGCGATTTTAAGCACTTTATTTTTATCCTCCCTGCTGCTGGCGGATGTTTCGAATGTGGCTGAGGAACAGGACGCCTACACGGCGTACAGAAAAAGCGCCTTAATCACCGGCCCGATTTCGCTCCTATTTGCCGTATGCATTATGCTGACGATGCGGAATGAAGCAAACTGGCTTTATACTGGAATGATGAATGATTTTTCCTGGATTATTGCGTCGTTTATTACATTCATCATCGCAGGCATAGCTCTTTTTCTGCCTAACAAAAGCTTCGGCAAAAAGATTGGGAAACCCAGACTGGCGCTTGTCGCGATTGCGATACAGTATTTCCTGGCAAGCTACGCGTACGGCCGCGCCCACCTCCCTTATATGATTTATCCTGACGTGACGATCATGTCCGGTTTCACCGAGCCCGCCACGTTCAGAGCGCTGTTTATGACATATATCGTTGCATTCATTATCCTGTTCCCAGGCTTCTACTTCTTCTGGAAGCTGTTTATGAAGGATAAACGGTATATCCGCCAGCAGGAAGAATAGGGCCCAAGCCCTCCGGCTATACTAAGCTTGAACCTTTATAAGGAGGGGATGGCATGGACCAGAAAATCCTATGCGAGGTCAACAACTGTTCTTATTGGGACAAAGGCAACAGATGCACAGCCGATGCCATTTATGTTGTCAGCCATACTGGCGAGACTGCCGAAAACAGCCGGGAAACAGACTGCAAAACGTTTAAACCGCAAGATTTGTAAAAATCAAAAGAAAGAGCTGGCATCAGACAGCTCTTTCTTTTTCTGTTTTGAGCATTCTTATCTTTTTCGTCATCACTCCGTTTGACGGCGAAAATAAAAAGGCACCTGCATAAAAAACTCCTGTCATTGCCGCCATCGCTCCGGAGATGGAAACATTGAGCCATGTTGCGCAGATATAGCCCAATAGAGCTGACAGCCCTCCGATCACCGCGCTGATAATCAGCATATAAAGCAGCCGGTCCGTTAATAGATGGGCGGCAGCAGGCGGAACAATCAGCATCGCCACAACCAATATGGCGCCGACCGAATCAAAGGAGGCAACGGTCGTAAGCGACAGCATCCCCATCTGGAGGTAATGAATCAGCATGACCGGTATTCCGAGGGCCAAAGCCATTTGCGGATCAAACGAAGAAATTTTGAACTCCTTATAACACACACTGACCATCGTTATATTGAAAAGCAGCACAACAACCAGCATCCAAAACGCTTTTGGCCCGATGTCCACTCCGAATACCGTGATCGTATTCCATGGCACAAAAGCGATTTCTCCCATTAATGAATGTTCAATATCGAGATGGACATTCGCTCCATATACTGATAACAAAATGACACCAACTGCAAATAAGGAGGTAAAAACAACGCCTATGGCGGCATCTGATTGAACCCCTTTGCTGTGAAGAAGCTGTACCAAAAATGCCGTTAACAGTCCCGACACGGCTGCACCGATGAACATAGGAATCCCGTCAAGGCTTTTTGTCACAAGAAAAGCACCCACAATTCCAAGCAAAACAGTATGGCTGATGGCATCGGCCAGCATTGCCATTCTCCTTAATACAAGAAATGTTCCGATCAACGCACAGCTGACACCGACTAGTATGCCCGTCACTATAATCCACGCTTCAAAGCTCATTGGCAATCTTCCCCTTCTTGATTTCAGGGTATGGCTGGCGGAGCTCAGGCATCCTGCCATGCAGCTTCAAAAGTGAAAGAAGCCTATCTCTTGTAGCCTCCGGCAATCGGTCCGGCACAAAATCATCCTGATCCGCACCTGCTTTTTCTATATCCATTTCATGCATGAGGTACATTTCATACATCCGATATTTTAAAGCCGTAAGATAACCTTTTTCTATCCCAGCCTGTGTCACTTTCCAAACTCCGTTTTCAATCCGTACAACGTACCTCTCTTTTTCCAAATCATTCAAAACTTTATGACATGATGAAGGTGAAAGCCGCCTTTTCTTTCGTATACTTTCCTCCGTTACATATATTTCCTTATGTTCATACTGCTCAAAAATCGTCAGAAGCACCTGCTCCCGGTTTGTTTTTCTGCGCAGCCTTATTAATCTTATCCCTTTAGCAGCCAGTCCCCGCTTAGGTGCACAAATCATCGAAAAAAGAAAAATGATCGTTGCCGATAAAATCATTAAAGGCCCCGTCGCCATGCCCTCCATTGTTGTACTCAGCAATGTTCCGGACACGCCGCTGATCCCGCCTGTCATCCCGGCAATCACGATCATGCCCGTTAAACGCTCGGTCCAATATCTTGCGGCAATCGCGGGTGTAATGAGCATAGCTGCCATTAAGATGACACCTACAGTTTGAAGCCCTATCACAACAGCGCAGACAATAAGACAGGCCAAAAGTCCGTTTAAAAAATGTATCGGCAATCCCAATCCCTTTGCAAATGCGATATCAAAGGTGATGATTTTAAATTCCTTAAAAAAGACAGTACAAAGCAGCAATAAAACGGCGGATACTCCCGCAATAAGAATGATATCCTGTCTGACTAATGAAGCAGCCTGGCCGAACAGAAAGGAATCAAGTCCGCTTTGGCTTCCCGACCCCAGCTGCTGAATATATGTCAGCAGTATAATACCGACGCCAAAGAACACAGAGAGAACGATCCCGATTGCCGAGTCCTCTTTTGTTTTTGACAGCCGCGGTATCAGCTGAATCAGCCATGTTCCGAGAAGCCCTGCAAGCGCTGCGCCGAGCAAAAAGAAAGGGAGTGATTTTTCTCCGGTGAACAGAAAAGCGAGACACACACCCGGCAGGGCAGAATGGGCCATCGCATCTCCGATTAAACTTTGTTTTCTAAGCAGCACAAAGCTCCCTAACACGCCGCTTGCTGCACCGAGCAAAAGCGTCCCTGCCAACACCCACTGTGTATTCGGATGCTGGAGCTGCAGCCACAAACTTTCTATCAATGCGCTCACCCCTTATTACCTTCTGCCAGCACTTTATCTTTCAGAAATGTCAGCCTTCCTCCATACGTTTTTTGAAGGTTTTCAATCGTAAATACTTTCTCCGCCGGTCCGAAGGCGATTTTCCTTAAATGAAGCAGCAATATCCAATCGAAATAGTCTTCGGCGGTTTGCAGGTCATGGTGGACGACAAGTACGGTTTTGCCCTTCTCCTTAAGCTCCGCCAAAAGAGTCATGATTGCCCGCTCCGTTGCTGCATCCACGCCGGCAAACGGTTCATCCATAAAGTAAATGTCGGCGTCCTGACAGAGTGCCCGGGCAAGGAATACCCGCTGCTGCTGGCCCCCTGACAGCTGGCTGATCTGCCTGTTCGCATAATCGAGCATGCCGACTTTTTCCAAAGCCGCTTCAGCCATTTCCGCGTCTGCCTTTTTCGGTCTTTTCAGCAAGCCGATTCGGCCGTACCTTCCCATCAGCACGACATCCAGAGCGCTGGTAGGAAAATCCCAATCAACCGAACCTCGCTGCGGCACATATCCGATTCTTGTCCGCTGTTGTTTATAAGTTTCGCCGTAAATGGAGATGTCTCCTGAGGCACGGGGCACAAGACCGAGAATCGTTTTGATCAAAGTGGACTTTCCAGCGCCGTTCGGGCCGATAATACCGATTAATTTCCCCTCCGGCACCTGCAGCGAAATCTCTTGCAGAACGGGCTTTTTATCATAAGCGACTGTTACATTTTCCAGCTCAACAGGAAACATTTCTTTCACCTCTATTCCTTATTTAAGCGCTTCGGTAATCGTGTTGATATTATGGCGGAACATGCCTTCGTATGTGCCTTCTTTTGTCCCCTTTTCACCCATTGCATCCGAATAGAGCTGACCGCCGATTGACACCGAATGGCCTTTTTCTTTAGCCCCTTCCACCACGGCATTAATTGATTTTTCAGACACGCTGCTTTCTACAAAAACAGCCTTAATTTGTTTTTCTGCCAAAAGCTCAACCAGGTCCTGTACATCCTTTAAACCATAATCTGAATCTGTGCTGAGACCCTGCAGGCCTTCTACTTTAAATCCATACTCTTTCCCAAAATACGCAAACGCATCATGAGCGGTTACAAGCACACGGCTTTTCTCCGGAATGTTCGCAACCTCCTGACGAGCCCATTTATCTAAGTATTGCAAATTATCTTTGTACTCTTGTGCGTTTTTCTTAAAGTCATCCGCATGCTCAGGCATCGCTTTGCTGAATTGCTCTTCGATTTCATCAATTGCGTAAATCCATAATGGGATGCTGAACCAGACGTGAGGATCATACATCTTCCCTTTTCCCGCAGAAATAAGCTTGCTTTTCGGAATCGCTTCGGCAACCGCCGCCGCTTGTTTTTGTTCACCGATTTTACGGAGAATGTCTTCCATCTTCCCTTCGAGATGCAAGCCGCTGTACAGCACAACGTCTGCTGATGTCAATTTTCTCGTATCACCTTGTGACGCTTTGTAAAGGTGCGGGTCTACTCCCGGTCCCATTAAAGAAGTGACCTTCACATGCTTTCCGCCGATTTTTTCAGCCGCGTCCGCAATTTGGGATGTCGTTGCCGTCACTTGCAGCCGCTGATCAGAGCTTTTACCGGAAGACTCTGATCCACAGCCCGTTAAAGCAAGGCATGCAAGGACCAATGCCGCTATCAGTCCTCTTTTTTTCATTTGTTCCCTCCTCTTTGTCATCGATGTCCTGTTGTTTTATCTTATGTTGTGTTTTCTTAGACATGTGACATTTAATTAGACAAAAGCATGTTTTGTTTATATAGGACAAAAAGTTTCCTTAGTGCAAAATTATCGCGTTTGTCCATTTCTGTCAAGATATTTTTCGCATAAAAAAACCGGCTGATTCAGCAGCCGGTCAAACGAGAAGGGATGTATTCAACGCTTTTACTCTAACAGCACACTCACATTCTCTCAAATTGATAAAATGACTTTTTCTCATCCATGCTGTGTGAAAACATCCATTTTGGTCACATATTTTCGCATGATTTCCTGATTTACTTCAACCCCTAAACCAGGCTGTTTCGACACAGAAATAAATCCGTTATCGATACGGATATCAGGGGTCACGATATCCTCATCCCAATACCTTGAAGATGACGAAATATCGCCCGGTATCGTAAATTGGGGCAAGGAAGCCAGCGCCACGTTTTGCGCTCTTGAAATGCCAGTCTCCAGCATTCCTCCGCACCAAACCGGCATATTGTGCTCCTTGCACAGATCATGGATTTTCAGAGCTTCCGTCAATCCGCCGACACGAGAAGGCTTGATATTAATTACTTTGCAGCTTCCCAGCTCAATCGCCCGTCTCGCGTCATCAGCTGAGCAAATGCTTTCGTCAAGGCAAATCGCCGTTTTCATATGCTTCTGCAAGTGGCGGTGATCAACAATATCATCAGCTTGGAGCGGCTGTTCAATCATCATTAAATGATATTCGTCAAGCTCCTTTAAGCGGCTGATATCCTTGAGTTCATAAGAGGAATTCGCATCAGCCATAAGCGGGATGCCAGGGAATCGGGTGCGGATAGCTTTTACCAATTCCACATCTTGTCCTGGCTGAATTTTAATTTTTATTCTTTGATAGCCTTCTTTTTGATAAGCCTCAATTTCTTTCAGCATATCCTCAAGAGGCGCTAGGCTGACAACGACTCCGGCAGGGACTTTGTCTCTTGTCCCTCCTAATGCCTCCGCAAGAGAAATCCCCTTCTTTTTTGCATAAATATCCCAAACAGCCGATTCAAGCCCCGCTTTTGCCATCCTGTTACCTTTATAGCGCGCCAAGCTGTCCGGCACTTCGGAAGGGTGGCTGAATTCACGTCCGACGACATTAGGAATAAAAAAATCCTTCAGCATATGCAGACAAGTGCCAATCGTTTCCTCGGTGTACCACGGTGAGGAGAATGCAGACACTTCTCCCCATCCTGTAACTCCGGATATATCGATGGCTTCCACGATCAAAAATTTGCGCTCCTGAAGCGTCTCAATACTGTTTTTGAACGGTTTTTTTAGATTCATGCTCAAATGATAAAGCGTAATTTTTTCTATTTCGATCATAACAGTTCTCCTTTACGCGCATCCTTCAGCTGATTTCGCAATAGCTTATTCGACGCATTGCGCGGCAGGCGGTCTAATACAAAGAATTTTGCCGGAACTTTATATTTCGCCAATCGTTCTTTGCAAAAAACGGTCAGTTCTTCAGCGCTGACAGGCTGATGGAGCACAAGATAAGCATGGGGCACTTTTCCCCATTTTATGTCCTCCGCGCCTGAAACGCCGGCTTCTGCAACAGCCGGATGAGAAAGCAGCACAGACTCCACTTCAGCGGGATAAATATTTTCTCCGCCTGAAATGATAAGATCTGATCGCCTGTCTAATACATATAAAAACCCTTCACTGTCCAAATAACCGAGATCGCCTGTTTTCAGCCAGCCATTTTGAAAGGATGCTTTATTTGCGCTTTCCCGGTTGAAATAGCTTTTCATCACATTCGGGCCTTTCACCATAATTTCACCGTGTTCAAACGGCTCACACGCTTTTCCGTCCCGCTCAATTTTGATTTCGCATGAAAACAGCGGTTTTCCTGCTGATCCGAGCTTTTCCATACTGAATTCCGGCGAGAGAGTAACGATTTGTGAGCATGTCTCCGTCATTCCGTATGATTGAAAGACGGGGAAGCCTTTCTCTCGGCATTCTTCCAGCAAAGGAAGCGGCGCAGGACCTCCGCCGAGCAGGATGCATCTGAGGGATGACGGGCAGTAGCTTATTTCTGCCAAAAGACTTGCCAGCATTGTCTGCACCGCAGAAATAATCGTAACTTGATGCCTGTCGATAGAATCCAATACATCACTTACGGAAAAACGCTGGTGAAGCACGACCGTCATTCCGTAAATCACAGATTTAAATAATGCGGAGAGTCCGCTGATATGAAAGAGCGGCAGCGTGATAAGCCAGCGGTCTTGTTCTGTTATACCCAAATTAAGAGCAGAAGACACCGCACTGAAATAATGATTTCCAAACGTTTGCTGAACTCCCTTGGGCTTGCCGGTTGTCCCGGAGGTATACATAAGAGTCGCCGTTGCATCCATTTGCATGTATGGCTCAATTTCAATATCCTGTGCATCTTCTTTTACCAGTTCATCCACATTAATGGTTTCAATCATATGCTCATAATCCTGCATGTCAAAACTTTCATCCGTCAATAAAAAGCGGGCGCCGGAATCCTCCAGCTGGAACAGCCTTTCATGTTTAGACAGCTTTGTATTCAGCAGCACCGCTTTTACGCCGAGCAAAAAGCACGCGTGTACGGCATATACCATCTCCGCCCGGTTTCCGAGCAGAAGAGCCGCGGTGTCCCCTTTTCGAAAAGAATGAGCGGAAAGCTGGGACGCCATTCGTTTGGATGCGGCAAATAATTCAGCAAATGTCACGGTGTGATCTCCATAAATGAGAGCGATTCTCTCAGGTGTTAGCTGTGCCCGTTGCAGGAGCCAGTTGGGCTGTTCTGTCAGCATGTCATCATCTCCGAGGTAAAATTACTTTATTGAAAAGAAAACAGCTTGGACCGCAATGGCTCAAGCTGTTCGTTTCATACGTATCTGCTGATCACGGAAAACGCGGGAATTGACCGAAATCCGGTTTGCGTTTTTCCTTAAAGGAATCACGGCCTTCTTTTGCTTCATCAGTTGTGTAGTAAAGAAGGGTTGCATCCCCTGCAAACTGCTGAATTCCAGCAAGTCCGTCTGTGTCCGCGTTAAACGCAGCTTTAAGAAAACGAAGTGCGGTCGGGCTTTTCTCAAGCATTTCTTCACACCATTTAATCGTTTCTTCTTCAAGCTGTTCCAAAGGAACAACTGTGTTGACAAGTCCCATATCCAGCGCTTCCTGCGCGTTGTACTGACGGCACAGGTACCAGATTTCACGAGCTTTTTTATGTCCTACGATTCGAGCCAGGTAGCCTGAACCGTAACCTGCGTCAAAGCTTCCCACTTTAGGGCCGGTTTGTCCGAAAATCGCATTGTCGGCAGCGATTGTCAAGTCACATACGATGTGAAGCACGTGTCCTCCGCCGATCGCATATCCGGATACCATCGCAACAACAGGTTTCGGAATGACGCGAATTAAACGCTGAAGATCCAGGACGTTTAAACGCGGAATTTGATCGTCGCCTACATAACCGCCGTGCCCGCGCACTTTTTGGTCTCCTCCAGAACAAAACGCTTTGTCTCCGGCACCGGCAAGCACGATAACGCCGATGTTTTGATCATCTCTCGCGCGAGCAAATGCATCAATCATTTCAGCAACCGTCTTAGGGGTAAACGCATTATGTACCTCAGGGCGGTTGATAGTTATTTTTGCAATACCATTATACGTTTCATACAGTATTTCATCGTATGTACGTTCAGTTTTCCATTCTACAGCCATGATATGACCTCCTCTATTTTTCCATATGAACGAGTTATAAGTTTGTTAAATACTCACTCACTATTTTACCAAAAAAACGCGGCTGTTCCACATGCACTGTATGGCCTGCTTCAGGAACAATCTCTATTCTACTAGATGGAAGCTTCTTATGCACCTCTTGATTAATGGCGCAAAACTTCCCGTCCCATTCTCCGCAGATGAGAAGCACAGGCGCCGCAATATCTTTTAACCGGCTCCACCAGGAAGGCTGTGAACCGGTGCCCATACCGATTAAACTGTTGGCCAGTCCAATGTTATTGTTTCTCAGACGGCCCGACCGTATCCTTTGCCGAACGTCTTCAGCAAGCCGCTGCTGCGTCGAAAACAAAGGGATGCCTTCCCAATAGTCGACAAAGGCTTTGATCCCGTCACGCAAAATAAAATCGGCAAGCTTCCGATCCCGCAAGATTCGTTCTTTCCGTTCCCCGAGGGTTTTAAGACCGGGCGTCGTGCTTTCGAGCACAAGCGCTGATATCCGTTCAGGGTATGTCATGGCAAAGGAATATGCAAGCCTTCCCCCCATAGAATAACCAATAAGTTTCACTTTGTGAAGTTTTAAATGATCAAATATTTCGGCAAGGTCTGAAACTTGCCGGCTCGTGCTATATCTTTTTCCATTCAACGGGGCATCACTTTCTCCGTGCCCTAAGCAATCAATTTTGATGACACGAGAATCAGGCAGCAACTGGTCCAGAAAGGCCCAGGATTGTTTGCTGCCGGTAAACCCGTGCAGACAGACTATGGCATCAGAAGCATTCGGCCGATCATCTGTCACAGCATAGCGGACGCCGTCTGCAACAGTTATGCTTACAGTTCCCATTGTTTTTTCACTTCCCGCACAGCCTCATTCAGCATATCACGATGAAGCTGAACTCTTGATTGGCGATCAGTTTTGATTTCTATAATGTGAAGGCCGGGCTTATCAGCCTGCGGTGCGTATGATGCTTTAAATTCATCCCACGAAGCCGGGCATGAATACGTGCCCCCGTAAAGCTCAGCCGCATGCTTGAAATCGAGCCCGGTCGGCGTGCCGAACAAATCTTCAAAGTGTGTCTTTTCAGATGCTTGCGGTAAAAATGAAAAAATCCCTCCGCCGTCATTGTTCACGAGGATCACAGTAAGCGGAATGTCCAATTTTTTAGCCGCCAGCAGCCCGTTTAAATCATGATAAAAAGACAAATCCCCGATCACGAGTGTCACAGGCGCTTTTGTTCCTTCACAAACACCCATGGCAGAAGAGACGACACCATCAATCCCATTTGCGCCACGGTTTGAATAGATACGGAAATTGCGGTCCTGATTTTCGAAAAACGTATCAACATCCCTGATTGGCATGCTGTTTCCGACAAACAGCGAGCTATTTTCGGGCACAAGATGCTGGAGGATTCGGTAGAGGTTGCCCTCAAATGAAACCTCTTCTTTGCTGATCGTTTGCAAATGCTCACGGAAACGCTGGTTCACAATCTGCCATTTTTCCAGCCATTCCAAAGTTCGGTCCACTCCAGTATGTTCAGCCATGATCGCCTCGGCAAAACTAGACGGGCTGCAGTGAATCATAAGTGTGCTTGCCTGTGTCGGGTCTCTCCAGCCGCCATCCTCATCAATCACAATCTGCTGAATGGCCGGGTCATCCTTCAGCCACAAAAAAACCGGCTTTGAAACAGGCATCGGTCCGAAACGGATCACGACATCAGGCCGCAGTGCTGACTTCAGCTCATCATCTTTTAAAAATGAGTCATACGCATCTATAACGGTGGTTTTATCATGGACGCCGTTCCGCAGGTTAGACAGCGGGTCAGCTAAAATTGGATAATGCAGCGCTTTTGACAGCTCCACAATTTTTTGCTGATCAGCATCACTGTGGAGTTCCCCGCAGACGATCATGCCTTTTTCGGCCTCTTTCAACATCATAGCCACGTCAGACAGAGAGTCCCGGTCCACGGATTGCGTACCCGTTTTCACTGACACGTGACGCCCAGTTCTCATTCTTTCAAACGGCTGATCAGAAAGGTCGGGCATCAGCGGCTCACGAAGAGGTACATTCACGTGCACAGGTCCCATTGGACGCTTTTGCGCTTCCCCGGCAGCACGGCCTGCCAGCGTTCGGATATATCTCAGCATATGCGGCGACTCTTCGGGAAGAGCAGAGTCTGTGAAAAACTTAACAAAGTTACCGAATAAGAAGTGCTGATTAATGGCCTGAGGTGCGCCTACTTCACGCAGCTCGTGCGGCCGATCAGCAGTTAACACTATAATCGGTACTCTTGAATAATGGGCTTCAATCACAGCCGGATAAAAGTTGGCCGCGGCTGTTCCTGATGTGCAAATCAGAAGCACGGGACGCTGCTGTGCTTTTGCCAGCCCTAATGCAAAAAATCCGGCAGATCTTTCATCAATTTGGATATGGACGTTGATATCCGGATGCGCGGCAGCAAGAATTGCCAGCGGTGTAGATCTTGAGCCCGGACAAACGACAGCATCCGTAATCCCGGAAAGGGCGAATTCATCAATAAAGCTTCCGATGTAATGAGTAATCGGGTTCACTGTCAACGTCTCTCACCTCCCAGTGCAGAGATCATCGGCTTTAACTTAATCTTTGTTTCTTCGTATTCCGATTGCGGTTCAGAGTCTTCCACAATGCCGCACCCGGCAAACAGGCGTGCTGTGCTGCCTTCAATCAGCCCTGAACGGATGGCAACAGCAAATTCCCCGTTATCCTGACTGTCAATCCAGCCGACAGGAGCCGCATACCAGCCGCGGGACATCGGTTCGATCTCTCTGATCACTTCTACAGCTTTTTTCTGAGGTGCTCCCCCAAGCGCCGGTGTGGGATGCAGTTTCTCAATTAAGTCAAAAAGCGAAGCAGACGCGTGAAGCTGTCCGACAATCGGCGTAAATAAGTGTTGGACGCTTTTCGTTTTGTACAATACAGGTTCGTCAGGCTTTTCAACGTCAGAACAGCTTGATACAAAAGCGTTATAAATCATGCCTACAACAATATCATGCTCCAGCAGATTTTTCTCATCGTTTAATAATTCAAGGCCGATGCGGCAGTCTTCTTCTTCATCGGAGCCGCGCTTTATGGAACCTGCCAGACAAGTAGACATGACAGTGTTGCCGTCTCTTTTGATCAGTCTTTCCGGGGATGCGCCGACAAAGGTTTTGCCTTCTTGTTCGATTGCAAAAACATAGCTTGTCTGCTGATCGGTCAAAAGCGTTTTAAGCACCGGTTCCATTTTGACCGGGCCGTCAAACGTGAGCAGCAGCTCTCTGGCAAGAACCACTTTATCATATTGATTCTCTTTAATCTGGCTTGTTGCCGTTTCGATTGCTTTCAGCCAATCAGACTTATCCAGCTCCTGAGATGCTGTCATCACAGCCTGATCTTCTTGATTTACATCGGGGACCATAAATTCCGCTGCAAAAGCTTTTAAGCCTTCCAACACAGCTTCTGCATCATCTTCTCCGCTGACCCATCTGTTGACTGTTAAAACCGAACTGTCAGCAGACATTGTCAGCATAAGCGAAGGCACAAAGAAATCCCCTTCCGAGAAATGGTCCCATTGAGTACCTCTTTCTTCGTAAGGGTCAAAGGAAAAGCCTCCGAATAAGACAGGTCCCACTGCAGAATGCTGCAGCTTTTCTTCTTCATAAATATGAAAAGCCGTCTTTTTAAAGCGCTCCCATTGTTCAAAAACCTCGCGATACCGTTCGTCGTTTTTTTGATTCGTCTGGAAAACAGCTTCTTTGCCAAGACCGACTATTGTCAATTCACTTTCAGGTTCTGACCAAAAAAATCGATTGCCTGTATATTTTTTTGCTCCGTAATTGAAAAATGATAGAGGGTCAAGAGACTCAATTTGTCTCGAATAGCTTATTAAGACAGCATGGTTGACTTCTTTGGCTTTATATAATGCATGTAGAACTTCCTTTCGGAACGTACGCTGCACCGTTGTCACCATGAGACATTCCTCCATAATTCTTAAAATGCTTTTAATACCATACACCTGTGTCTACATTGTGTCAAATACACAGATCATGCAGTCCAAATGGCCTGCCTTACCTATTATAAACCTAATTGCAGAAATGAAAAAGAAACAAACCTTAAATTTCTTTCTCCACTGATAGCAAAGCTTGTATCCGCTTACCATATAAGGAAAATCTCCTATATTCCTCCACAAGGGATT
Source organism: Bacillus sp. AF23 (assembly GCF_020861455.1). NCBI lineage: Bacteria > Bacillati > Bacillota > Bacilli > Caryophanales > Bacillaceae > Bacillus > Bacillus sp. AF23. The sequence goes on along the minus strand of NZ_JAJHVY010000002.1, from coordinate 9,640 downwards.
TATGAAAGTTCTCAGGCGATCTGTCCATACTAAAGGTATGCATTACAGAGAAACGAGGCGATCATATTGCTTACAAACGAACAGCTTCAGCATTTAAAAAAGGAACTTGAACAAACGAAAGAAGATATATTGAACCGCTTCAAAGACAATGACCATTTTCAGCTCAATTCCGCTTTTCCATATGATTCGTGGGGTGAGCTTTCTGCTTATGACAATCACCCAGGCGATCAGGCGACAGAGCTTTATGAACGCGAAAAAGACATTGCTCTTGATTTGCATGAACGGGAGCATCTCCGGGACATTGAGCATTCATTGAAGGCGATAGAAAACGGCACGTACGGGATTTGTGAGGTCAGCGGAAAGGAAATTCCTTATGAACGCCTAGAAGCGCTTCCGACTGCTACAACGCTTGCGGAATATTCATCACAGGATGTTGTTTCCAAAGACCGTCCGATCGAAGAAGAAACACCTTTCGGGCAATTTGAATTTGACGATGATGAAGAAATCAGAGCGCCTTACGACAGTGAAGATTCCTACCAGGACGTTGAAAAATACGGAAACTCGGAAACACCGCAGGACATGGAAAATCCGCCGCTCAGCTATGATGATATGACGATGAATGCCGAAGAAAATATCGGCAATACAGAATCATATGAGAATTTCATTGCCACAGATATTACCGGCAAAGAAATTACAGTGTATCCAAGCAGGGCGCATGAACGTTATGAGGAAGAGCTGGATGAAGAAGGCATCATGACGACGTTTGGCGATCTCCATGCAGATTGAACCCCCAAGCAAAGGGGGTTCTCTTTTGTGTTTTCATAAATGACCGTATTACAGCAGCTCTCTACATCATCTCCCCCGCATATCAGGAGTTTGATCTATCCAAATTAAAGGGTAAAGCTACATGTAAAATAAATACATACCGGAGGGAAATAATGAAAAAGATGTTCGGCGCAATCGTAGTTTTTATCATTATATACGCACTGTTTTCAGCCGCAGACTATCTATTTCCGATCGACCAAAATTGGTATCATTCACTGAAAAAGCCAGACTGGACGCCAAGCGGGTCAACGATCGGCATCATCTGGGCCGTCCTGTTTGCACTGATTTCTCTTTCAGCTGCCATTGTTTTTGCCAAATGTTCATTTAAAAAAGCCAAAAGCTTTTGGCTGGCGTTTTTGATCAATTATGTGCTTAATCAGGCATTCAGTTATTTTCAGTTTACGCAAAAGAATCTCCTTGCCGCATCCATTGACTGCCTGCTTGTCACCATAACAGCGCTGATTGTAATCATCATTGCAAAAGTATACAGCAGGGCCTCAAGCTGGCTTCTAGTGCCTTATTTTTTATGGAGTGCCTTTGCAACTGTCTTATCCTTTACGATCTATTCAATGAATCTTTGAACAAAAAAAGCCGCTCAAACAGCGGCTTTTTTACATCATCGGCTTAATTCTCCAGATGTGTTTCGCATATTCTTGAATCGTCCGGTCGCTTGAAAAATAACCTGAATGGGCAATGTTTAAAATCGAACGCTCTGACCATTTACGCCGATCTTGATAATCGGCTTGAATACGCTCCTGGGCATCCGCGTATGAACTGAAATCCTTCAATACAAAATACTCGTCATTATGCGGCAGCAGCGAATCATAGATGGATTCAAATTCATCGGCTTCACCTTCAAAGAAACCGTTGATCAGCTGATCCGCTACCTGCCTGATTCTGCGGTCATGCTGATAATACTCCCTTGATCTGTAGCCTCCGTTTTCCTGGTAGGAAAGAACGTCATCCGCTTTCAAACCAAATGTGTAAACACAATCAGCTCCGACCCGTTGCAGAATTTCAATATTCGCCCCGTCATGCGTGCCGATTGTCAGCGCGCCATTCATCATAAACTTCATATTTCCTGTACCGGACGCTTCCTTGCTTGCAGTCGAAATTTGTTCACTTACATCTGATGCCGGAAAAATCTGCTCTGCCATAGAGACCCTGTAATTTTCTAAAAAAACGACCTTGAGCAGCTGCCTCACCGCCGGGTCATAATTTACTTTCTCCGCAACGGAATGAATCAGTTTAATGATTTTCTTCGCGTAATGATAGCTTGGTGAAGCCTTTGCTCCGAAAATAAAGGTATGCGGATAAATAGAAAATCCCGAATCCTCCTTCAGGCGGTTATACAAATACATAATATGAAGAACATTCAGCAGCTGCCGTTTATACGCATGAAGCCGTTTCACCTGTACATCAAATATGCTGTCCGGATTTACAGCCACTCCGGCCGTGCAAAAAATCAGATCAGCAAGCTCTTGCTTTTTTCTGCTTTTGTTGTTTTGGAACTGCTCAATAAAAGCGGGATCAGCAGCGTACGGTTCCAGCCGAATCAAGGATTCCGGCTGTTTTATCCATTCATCGCCTATCGCATCCGTTATCATCGCGGACAAGCCGGGATTGGCTTTTAACAGCCAGCGCCTATGGGCAATCCCATTTGTTTTATTGTTAAACCGATTCGGAAACATCAAATGAAAATGACGCATCTCCCGTTCCTTTAAAATGTCGGAATGAATTTTGGCAACTCCGTTTACACTGTAGCTTCCCACTATTGCGAGATGAGCCATTTTGACAACACCGTGCGCCGTAATCGCCATATCCTCTATCCTTTTCCAGTCACCGGGATACTTCTCCCAAACCGCCCTGCAAAACCTCTCATTAATCTCTTCAATAATCATATACATTCGCGGGAGCAACGGCTTAATTAAATGAATCGGCCATTTTTCAAGCGCTTCTGACAGTGTCGTATGATTCGTATAGGAAATTGTATGTACCGTGATATGCCAGGCATCTTCCCAGCTCATGTTTTCTTCATCAAGCAAAATCCGCATCAGTTCAGGCACAGCAAGTGCAGGGTGGGTGTCATTAATATGAATGCTTACTTTTTTATGCAGGCCATATAATGATTGATTCGTTTTGCGGTAATTGTTCACAATGCTTTTTAAACTTGCACATACTAAAAAATACTGCTGCTTCAGCCGTAATATCTTACCCTCGTCATGCGTGTCATCAGGGTATAAAAATTCAGATACAGCTTCTGTTTCCCGTTTATAAGACAAAATATTGCCGCCGTGATAATGCGCATAAGGCTCGGCGTTCCAAAGTCTTAATGTGTTGACTGTGCCCGTATCGTATCCGATGATCGGGATATCATAAGGAACGGCGGTAATGATTGTTGCTTGCTCATGACGAAAATGCAGACGGCCGTTTTTTTCAGTCACATGCACCTCGCCCCAAAACGGCACGTCAACCGCTTGATCAGCATTTCTTACTTCCCACACATTCCCGTTTTTCAGCCATTGCTCAGGCAGCTCAACCTGATGCCCCTCAACAATTTTTTGTTCAAATAAGCCATGCTTATAGCGAATTCCCATCCCATGCCCAGGCAAGTTTAACGAAGCCAAGGAATCTAAGAAGCAAGCTGCCAATCGCCCCAGACCGCCATTCCCTAGCCCTGCATCGCTCTCCATATAAAGGATCTCGTCTAAACTGATGCCGATCTCTTTCAGACCCGCTTCCACTACATCCCGAATACCGAGATTCATTAAATTTTGTTCAAGGAGCTGTCCGTGAAGAAATTCAATCGACAAATAATATGTCTGCTTTCCGGAATTGGACCTGCTTCTTTCATTTGTCTGGATCCAATCAGCGCTGATGTACTCTCTGATCATATTGCCTAAGGTTTTATATTGATCAAGCCTGGAAGAGTCCTTAAAGCTTTTCCCGCACGTCATTTCCAGACGCTTTAAAAATAAGGCTGCAAAGCGTTCTTTACTCGAGAACATCCCGTCCACTCCTTGTCACATGCTCGAAAATGCGCTGATATTGTTTGGCTGATTGTTTCCAGCTGTAATCTGCATTCATTGCGGTCTTCATGATGCTCTTCCATACATCCTTTTGGCGATAAAACGACAGCGCCCTCTCGATCGTAAATTTCAGATCGTGAGCATTAAAGGCTGAGAACGTAAAACCGTTGCCTGTGCCCTCTTCCTCCCGGTAGGAACGGACAGTGTCATAGAGCCCGCCTGTTTCTCTGACAATCGGAATAGCGCCATATTGAAGCGCGATCATCTGCCCCAGACCGCACGGCTCAAATTTCGACGGCATCAGAAACAAATCCGAGCCCGCATAAATCTGATGGGCAAGCGGCTCATCAAACCCAATATACGCCCTGCATTTATCGTGAAATGCAAATTCAATGTAACGGAAGTAGTCCTCAAATTCCCGCTCACCCGTACCGAGCACAATCAGCTGTATGTCTCTCTCCTCCAGCAGCTCGTGCATCATTCTCTTAACAAGATCAAGCCCCTTCTGTTTGGTCAGCCTTGTTACCATACTGATCAGCGGAATATCTTTTCGTTCCGGAAGGCCCATCCGCCGCTGGAGCTTCGTTTTATTTTCTTCCTTTAAATCAAGACGTTCAGGGTCGTAATGCATCTCAATATACGGATCGCTCTCTGTCTGATAGAAAGAGTCATCAATACCGTTTAAGATCCCTGTTAAATCTTTTTCCCTATGCTGCAAAACTGGCTCAAGCTGCTCGCCGTAATACGGCGTTAAAATTTCATTTCTATAAGTCGGGCTCACCGTTGTTACATGATCAGCAGCGAGAATCCCTGCTTTCATAAAATTAACAAATCCATTGCATTCTAATCTTTCATAATGAAAATGACTCATGTCCAGACCGAGCAAGTCATGTGTCACCTCAGGCGGGAATATACCTTGAAACTGCAAGTTATGGATCGTGAGCACACTTTTCATCTGTTTATAAAAAGGGCGCTTGCTGTATTCCTCTTTCAACAAGTAATTGACCATCGCTGTATGCCAGTCATGAGTATGAATGATATCGGCTTGAAAACTCACTGCTTCTGCCGCTTCCAGCACAGCTCTTGAAAAATAAGCAAACCGCTCCCCATCATCAAAATGCCCGTACAGCGAATCCCTTGAAAAATAATATTTATTGTCGATAAAATAATAATTCACACCATCTTCAGCCAAATGTTCAATCCCGCAATATTGCTGACGCCAGCCAACAGCAACCGTACATTCAGCTGTTTTCTTCATACGCTTTTTCCAGGGATCAGGAATTTGACTGTATTTCGGCATGATCACCGCTACGTCGTTCCCAAGACGAGAAAGCATTTTAGGCAGCGCGCCGGCCACATCGGCCAGGCCCCCTGATTTTGCAAACGGGGTACATTCTGAGACAGCAAATAACACCTTCAAGAATTCATCAGCTCTCCTTGCACCAAACCTTTTTTTAACACGAGCGGCTGCTCCTTCGTTCCCGCAGCTTCAGTCGTATTGCCGATTTTGACATCTTTATCAGCAATCACCTGCTCCAGCAAACAATCCTCACCAATCTGTGTTTTTTGCATAATAATGCAGTTTTTCAGCTTCGTGCCTTTCCCAACATACACCGCCCTGAATAAGATGCAGTTTTCGACCTCCCCCTCAAGCACACAGCCGTTTGCCACTAAAGAATTTCTAACAGTGCTGTTCTTCCCGTATTTCGTTGGGGGCTCATCCTTCACTTTTGTATAAACCGGCTGCTGAGGCAAAAACACCTGCTGCCAAAAACGCGGCTGAATAAGCTCCATACTGTGGGTATAATACTTTTCTACAGAATCAATAACAGCTGCATACCCCGAATATTCATATGGGCAAATGGTCAATGCGGAGGCTTCCTTTTCAACAACCTCCTGAATGGTTCTGTATCCTTTTTCAATATGTCCGTAGATCAGATCCTTCAAGAGTTTAGAAGACATGATATAGATTTGCAGCGACTGACCGTCCTGAAAGACCTCGGTAATGTCACAGCCCGCCTCCTGATGTCTTTTCAGCACGTATTGAAATTGAATGTTGCATACAGTATGGCTGTTGGTGATGACGGCATATTGCTGTGTGCTTCTGTGAAAGTAATCAAGATGATCAGAAAACTGGCGAAATGAACCGAATTCATTATACTCATCATGCAAATGCGGTGACGGAAAAAAAAAGAGGCCGTCCTTTTTTCGGTGCAAATCCCATTCCTTCCCTGCTCCAAGATGATCCATAAGAGACCGGTAGCGATATTTCGGAAAAATCGCCACACTCCTAATGTCCGCATTCACCATATTGGACAGCATAAAATCTATCAAACGGTATCTGCCAGCAAAAGGAATCGCACCAAGCGACCGCTGTGCGGTTAAATCCTGAAGAGAATGCTTATATGTGGTTTCATCTATAACACCTAACATTTGATTATTGATCAACTGATTCTGCCTCCTCTTCAGTAATTAAATCAATTCTTTCTCTACAAATTCCTCCGAAACAAGCAGCACCTCCTGAATGTCTTTTTCAGATTTAATCACTGCGCCATCCGGAAGCACTAAGCCCTTGGGCACGATAGCATTCTCAATCACGACATGCTCACCGATTGTCACATCCGGCATAATCACTGAACGCTTGACCGTTGCGTGCTTACCGACGGTGACACCTTGAAAAAGAACGGAGTGAGACACATTCCCATAAACAACACACCCCTCATTCACAAGTGAGTCAAGAACCTGCGCCTCAGGCGAAATAAATTGCGGAGGCTGATTTGGATTGACAGAGTAAATCTTCCAATTGCGTTCAAACAGCTTCAGCTCAGACTGGTCTTTCAGCAAATCCATATTGGCTTCCCATAAGCTCTGCACCGTGCCGACATCCTTCCAATATCCTTTAAACGGATAAGCGGAAAGCTTCTTTTTCTCCTCCAAAAGCAAAGGAATGATATCTTTGCCGAAGTCATGGCTCGAATACGGATTCCTGTCATCCATTTCAAGGTATTGCTTCAAGAGCGGCCAATTGAAAATATAAATACCCATGGATGCCAAATTGCTCTTTGGAAATTTAGGCTTTTCATCAAAATGTGTGATGATCCCGTCTTCATTTGTCTTCATGATGCCGAACCGGCTCGCTTCTTCCCATCCCACTTCAATCACGGAGATGGTCACATCCGCTTTCTTTTCAATATGAAAATCAAGCATTTTGCCGTAGTCCATTTTATAAATGTGATCGCCTGATAAGATCAGCACATACTCAGGATCGTACTGGTTCAGGTAATTGAGATTTTCATAAATTGCGCTAGCCGTCCCTTTATACCATTTCACTTCGGATGACTCGGCATAAGGAGGCAATACCGTAACGCCGCCATTGTGCCTGTCAAGGTCCCATGCACTCCCGATGCCAATATAGGAATTCAGCTCCAGCGGCTGATATTGCGTTAAGATGCCTACTGTGTCTATGCCTGAATTCGAGCAGTTGCTGAGCGTAAAATCAATAATCCTGTATTTTCCCCCAAAAGATACGGCCGGTTTTGCCATATGTTTTGTTAATCCGCTGAGACGGCTGCCCTTCCCGCCGGCAAGGAGCATAGCCACACATTGTTTTTTCATTCATTTATCTCTCCTCTTTTTTTCACCGCCCGCATAATCGAAATGCCATAAGGGGGGATTGTCATTGTGATATAGTACGGTTTGTGATGAACAGCTCCAGGTTTGGCTGCCAACGGCTTTTTATTCAATTGACCTGAGCCCCCATATTTTTCATTGTCACTGTTCAACACTTCGATATATTGGGTAAGAAAGGGAACGCCAACATCGTATTGATGATAGACAGAGGGTGTAAAATTACATAAGATGATAAGCGCCTCACCGTGCCGTCTGCCATACCGAATAAAAGAAAAGATGGATTGCTCCTCATTGTGGACATCAATCCATTCAAATGACTGACTACGATGGTCATTTTCATAAAGGATTTTGCTTTTTTGATAAAAGCGGAGAAGATCTTGAGTAAAAACACTTGCTTTTTGATGCATGGGGAAGGAGTTCAAAAACCAATCAAGCTGTTCTGTATCTTTCCATTCATCGAATTGGGCAAATTCCGATCCCATAAAAATGAGTTTTTTTCCGGGATGAGCCGTCATATAACCCAGTAAAAGCCGATATTGGGCAAACTTCTGCCAATAGTCGCCAGGCATTTTATGAAGAAGTGATTTTTTTCCATAGACGACTTCATCATGAGAAAATGGCAATACAAAATGTTCACTAAACGCATAAAGCAAGGAAAAAGACACAAGCTGATGGCAGTGCCGCCTTTGTTCAGCAGGCGTCTCCATGTATTTCAGCACATCATTCATCCAGCCCATATTCCATTTAAAATGAAAGCCGAGTCCTCCTTCCTCAACAGAACCTGTTACTTGAGGCCATTCGGTGGAATCTTCCGCTATCATCATGACATGCGGATATGCCTCCCGCATTGTTTGATTAAGCTTTTTTAAAAATTCAACTGCATAGAGATTCGTATGGCGTTCATCCTGATTTGGCCAATGCAGCATATTAGCCACGGCATCGACCCTAAAGCCATCTATATGATAGAATTCCGCCCAGTACAACGCATTAGAAATTAAAAAACTATGAACTTCCGGTTTTCCTAAATCAAAGTTAGCGGTGCCCCACAGCCAGTTCTCCCTGTCACGCTCTTCTTGATATTCGTAAAGCGGCGCTCCATCAAACATATAAAGCCCATGCGAATCTTTACAAAAATGTCCGGGGACCCAATCAAGTATGACGCCGATGTTTGCCTGATGGCATTCATCAACAAATCTCATCAAATCATGTGGCGTGCCAAATCGGCTTGTCGGGCTGTAATACCCCGTTGCTTGATAACCCCAAGAGCGATCATAAGGATGTTCATATAGGGGCAGCAGCTCGATATGGGTAAATCCCTGCTCTTTGATATAAGGAACAAGAGACTGGCCTAATTCTTCATAGGAGTAAAGCGTGCCATCGGGATGCTTCTTCCATGAACCAAGATGAAGCTCATAAATAAAAACCGGCTTTTCATATATCGCTTTAGCTTTCTGCTTCTTCTGCCACTTTTGATCATGCCAGCTGTACCCTGCAAGATCGTAAGTAAGAGACGCCGTATTCGGTCTTACTTCTGAATAAAAAGCATACGGGTCTGCCTTCAGCATGGTCTCTCCGCTATTTGTCACGATTTCATACTTATATCGTTCCTTGTCTTTCAAACCTGGAACAAATAACGTGTAAATGCCATGAGCATTAACTTTCTGCATAACATGAAGCTCACCTGACCAGCTGTTAAAATCTCCAACCACTCGAACTTCTGACGCATGAGGCGCCCACACACAAAATTCATACCCGCTTTGGCCATTCAGCTCGCGATAATGCGAGCCAAACAGCTGATAGCTTTTAAACAGACTGCCTTCGTGAAAAAGATAAACGTCATGTGCTGTTGGGCTGGCAGCGGCCATGTAATCATCCTTTCTGACATCATAGTTTTCATTTATATTATTTATTCGTAGAAATAAAAAAAAGCCCTTTCTAGAAAGCGCTTATATTTATTGACATAAAACTTCATTTTCTGAAGAAAAACAAAAGATATGGCGTTTTTTGTTATAAATTTAATATAGAATAAAAAACAAAATCAGATGCATATCATATAGTTTTAGAAAACAAAAAAACCTTGCAGGATATGCAAGGTTTCAGGATGACCCGTACGGGATTCGAACCCGTGTTACCGCCGTGAAAGGGCGGTGTCTTAA
>NZ_JAJHVY010000014.1:0-134996 GCF_020861455.1 Bacillus sp. AF23 | reverse complement strand
TCCCTCCTATTCCCCACATTTTAGACAACGGGTGAACCTTCCAGAGTTTATTTGGCACATCTTCATATCTCCAACGTGCAATACCACTCTTTGTTTTCTTACTCTCTAGGTCAAGTGCAAGCTTACTGAGCAACATATTGTCTCCAATGCCTACTGTACACATCAAACCAAATTCTCTCCACATGCTGCTTTGGATTGCTTTGGCCATTTCTTCAGGATTTTCTTTTCCTGCATCTAAAAAAGATTCATCAATTGAATACGTATGGACACATTTCTCAGGAACAAATCTGTAAAACAGTTTTGTAATCTCAGTCGAAACTCTGATGAAAAGCTTCATTTGCGGATTTACAATGTGTATTCTTGGATCTTCAGGTATCTCAAATAGTCTCGACCCTGTTTTGATTCCAAAATCTTTTTTAAGCGCAGGAGATGCAGCTAACACTACACTTCCCTGTCTCTCCGTATTTCCTACAACAGCAAGATAGCATGTTAAAGGATTAAGTCCCATTGTTACAGCCGATACAGAAGCATAAAAGGATTTCATATCGACACAAAGTATATTCTTACGTGGAAATTGTGAGTAATCAATCATTGTATGTAACTCCTATGATGTGATTCATGTTGATATAAATTGTATTGTCATTCTGGTCTTTTACATGAAGCCTGTGTTGTTCAAAATTAATGTAATGGACTCTGCCGTTGACATTTTCAACGAATCCATTGTTAAAGAGTTTGAATTTCAACTCTTTATTAAATTCAAGTGCCTCAGAGACGAGAAGATCCATCTCTTCAATCTGTTGGTCATCTAAGGATGGTTTTTCAATTTTTGATACATCAATCAAATCTTGTTTAAGTTGTGTTAAATGTTCTGGAAGCATCATTGATGTCCATTTGATTGTTCCTCGATCCCTAAGCATATCGACTCACTCCTTTATTGATCTAATATTAACAGAACAAACGTTCTTTATTCAAGATAAACCAGAACAAAAGTTCGATGTAAATGTTGGTAATAAAATATAAAGGTCAATGATGATTTGCGTAGTATTAATAAAGGAGGGATTCTTTTCCATGAAGGAGAGTGTAATGGTTAATGAAGAAGAGGCTAATCGGATTTTTGGTCTTAGTTCCTGCTTTGATTATGTCGGGTATTACTTTAATCGAAGAAAATAAAAAGTCCCCTTTGGAAGTAATTGATAATATTAGAGATGAATTTGGTTTATTCAGTGTGCAAATTGGTCAAACAGATCCGGCAATTACAATTGGCATGGATCAAACCAAAAGTGAAGCAAAGCTCCGTGAGTATTTAAAAGATAATCTGTCTAGAGAAGCAAAGGAAAAATATAAGATCTATATATTAAAAGATGATATTAATAAATTGGAGAAAGAACATCGAGAGTATTTGCGAGAAAATAACCTCAATAAATAAAATACCCAGCACTAAGCTGGGTATTGTTTCATATTTAAATTGAATTTTTATAAGCATTAATTGCTTCGTTTCGCAACAGCATATTATTTTTGTTAACCATGCCTAAGTTGTAAGCTTTTTTGATAATATCTAATACCTGTGAATCTAATGCTGAGAGATTGCCTCCTGGATTAAATCTTGATTTCCAATAGTCTAAAGACTTATTTAGGTCAAGTGAGCTTTTTTTGTTCTCGGGTTTAACTACTTCATTTTTCTCAAGTTTTTCACAGAATTCACTAAAACCAATGGATCTACTAGGAGCTGAGTTATTCCCCCCATATTCCCCATATCCTTCTGTAGCCAAGCTGCAAAATGCTAAGAACTTTGGATCTTTAGTTACATCATAATTAGAAGTGCTAATCACCTGGTTCACTCTCTTTCAAAATCAATTTTTTGGCTGTAAACAAAAGTGGTGCCTGAGCTTAATGCTTTTATCTGTATAGAGTTATCTTGAAGTGCGTCCATTGGAATCTCAAAATATTTATCCCAGCCTATAACCACCTTATTCTGACCAAGAATGGCATCGGATTTGTACATCCTAGCTGTACCATCATATAACAGATTTTTCCCATCTTTACCCGTGATAACTGTTAACTTTGTATACCCCATAAAACGAGCCCTAACGTGAAGTTTATCACCTTTTAAAACACTTGGAGCTTTGGTTTGGTTAAAGTTAATGTAATCCCAAGCAAAGTCGTTTCCATCTGATGTTATCCCTGTAATTTGCAGATAATAAAGTGGTGTTGCTTCTGCTGCTTTGGCTTTTGATGAATCAGTGAAAGCAAAAGCTACTACTGCTAGAAGAGCAAGCAGCACATACGTAATTCTCTTCTTCATTTCCTAAATCCTCCTTGGTACAAGTTTACATGTTAAATATCGTCAATTGAAGGAAATTGTTTAATATTTGAAATAAAAAAAGAACCTGCTTTATGCAAGTTCTTTTCACGTTGTCAATATATTGTGAATTTATAACGACAAAGACATTTATGTATAGTATAATATTTCCTGTACATTAAGTTTGCTCACTCAAGGGAGTCTTGCTCATCCCCTATGAAAGGGGGTGGGAAAATGACTGTTTACGAATCATTAATGATAATGATCAATTTTGGCGGGCTGATATTAAATACCGTCTTGTTGATCTTCAATATAATGATGATTGTAACGTCAAGCCAAAAGAAAAAATAGACCTCCCTTGAGCTTGAGAACCTTAAAGGGTTAGGTCTATCTAAGTTTATTTCTGCATCAGAGCAAGCCCTTTGATGGGCAGCTTTTTGTACATAGCCGGGGTGTTGGTAGCACCTTGGCCTTTTTTATTTTATGCACTCTAATTAAACAAATGCATCAAATAATTATATAATTGTATCATTACCCTAATTATAACCATATAAAAATGGTATTTGCAATACTATTGCTTGGTGGATAAAACCATTATTTTATTTAGATTGAGGATTGAGGTTCGCCAAGCAACAATTCGTATTGTGTTAATCGCATTAGCAGCCTTATCTACAACTAAGCCTACAGTACAGCTACTCAGGCATAACAATTTTCAAAAAGTGAGTTAAGGAACCAACTATTTTAAATCAAAAAAGCCTCTATCAAACCTAGCGCATCTTTATGAGTTTCCAAAGCATATAAGCACCAAGAGATAATAAGCCAAAACCTAGCAATAAGGTTAAAATCAAACCACCAAAGAAAAAAAATCCTCCCATGAACCTCACTCCTTTTCAGTATCATGCCATCAATGACCTTGATCCCTTAATGTATAATATATGAGCTCAGATTCAATAGGTACCAGTCTTTAAAAACTGTCAATTGCAATACTTTTGCTTAACTTTTTAGTAAATCATCATCTAATTCAATATACAGAATTCCATCATCTTCTTCATCAGCTTCAATTGGTTCATCAACTAAACTTAAGATAAACTCCTCAAACGAATTGGCAATCAGGAAAAAGTCTTTATCTGGATGACTTAATTCATGATCCCAAAACAATATCTTTTCATTATCGATATCCATGCATATTTCATTCCCGCCTGCGGAGCTTGCGATAGGAATAATATTTCTAGGAAAGCGATCAGAATATGTATCGATTGCTATCTGAAGACTGTTATAATCGTTCGCTAAACCATAAAAACCCTCTAACAATTGTGTATCATTGTGCTTACCCATCCAAGGGTCTTTCTCTATAGGTTTATAGCAAACGTCATACTCAATCTCATCTGTTGTTTTTTTACTTTCTAGATAACATCCTCCATATTTCTTCAAAAAGTCCTTATAATCTGAAGGTAATTGATTGCCTATATCTATTTCAAGCTCTTTGAGTTGTTCGTTTGTATTAATGCTAGGATCTGTTTCAGCATCTACCGTAAACTCTTTCAACTTTTGTACGATCTTAGTGAAGCTCATTTTAATACTCCTTCACATGCTATGGAAAAACAAGTTATAGACCTTCTTTTTAGTTTCAATCGTCCCAGTCCTCATCGTCAATCCAGTCATCTTTCGATTCTTCAAGCTCTTCTATTAAAAACTCTAAGAATGTGCTACCAACTTGTTTACCATATCCCTCTTGGTTATCCCAAAGAATGACAGGGCATTCTCCATCTTTCATCTTGTTTGTGTCAAGACAATAAGAAAATTCATCTACATATTCAATCACTACTAGACCTTCGGAAAGGCTATAATATTTTTTATACTCATTGGTCTGTTCGACAACTTCAGCACCTTGAGAGTCATATCCGAGTATCATAGTTCCATATGCTCCCCCTGAACCATACTCAGTTAAAAACCATTTATAGCTGTCTGGAAGGGTTACATTGAGATCCTCTTCTATTTCTCTAATCTGTGCTTCAGTGACTCCCCCGGTGAGAATTGAATTTTCTTTATTTTCATCAAAGAAAGTTTTCACTTTAGAATAATCCATTAAAATTACACCTCTTATTCTTGGTTCTCAAATTGCTGTGCTCTCCATCTCCAATACCTTCTTCTGAAACTTTTATATTGTTTATCAAGTACTGGATCATTTCTAAAACTCTGTCCATTCTCTTTTAATCCATGTAAAACATCACTGTACTTATTGTGCCAGCTTTCAGGTATCTCGAGCATATTTCCAGGTTCTTCTTGAATCAAATGATGCAAATTAATTTGGGTTCCATCTTTTGCAAACGGAGCATTACCATTCTTCATCAGTTGAAGATTCGTAAGACCTTTACGATTTTTTTGATTAAGATCAATATCTTTCATTGTATATACTCTACGGCTTACATCTCTAGGTTGTCCTTTAACTTTGACTTTTCCACCTATTTCGTATGCTTCATATTTTTCTTTATTTAACCAAGGGACATTTACTTTCCGGCCTGTAAACGGCTTTCTTGTTTCATCTAATTTTTTAGCAAGCTGGATCAGCCTGTCTTTAGCACTCACATCGTTGATGACATTATACGGCACACCACCTGCTACCACAACATCTTCTCGCATGGCAAACGGTTTAATTACTGTTAATGGATCAGGAGTTTCATCAAGTTTTTTAGACACTTTTTTGACTGCAGCTTTTCCTGCTGTTTTTACTCCTATTTTAGCAACTGAACCAGCACCTTTTAAAGCAAAGATGTTTACTGCTGCACATGTAATCCAGTGAGCTGTTGATTCTGCGTCTCCGTTCTTTACATCTCTAACATAGGAGGTTATTATTGCATCTTTAATTGAATTAAATGTGGAATCATAGTGATAAACTGCGACTGCAGAATTAATAAGCATGTCGACAGGATGATTGTGTGCCATATAGTCTAATGTTTCAGCTGTCATATCATAAAGGGCAGTAACAGTACCTTTGGCTCCAGCCATTAGCTCACGTGTGTTTTCAATCTGTGTGAAATATCTTTGTTGATCTGCTGTCAGATTTTCATAACCAATGGTTTTGGCCATTGAATAGAATTCATCAGCATCTGCAAAATCGTAATTCTTGAGTTTTTCTTTCAGTTTTTCAATCTCTCGTTCTTTTTCTTCCTTCTTCTTAATGGTCAAATAAGCTTCAGTACGTTTTTCAATATCGCCTTTTTTCTTATGTATGTCACTTTCTCTGTACGCTTTAGCGTTATAGTGAATCGGAGTGGCGTTCTTCCCTTTGCCTGTAGATTCCTGCAGCTTTTTAAAATCTTGCTGAATGAATTGTTCGTTAGGCTCTGTTTCAGCATATTCTGTTTTCAAATTCTCATCAAGCTTGTTTAGCTTATCAATTGTTTTTTCACGTTTGTCATCTGCAGAAGAAAGTTTGTCTTTGAAGTCTTCTGTTGAGAATGTTTCAAGTGGAAGAATATCATTGATGTCGTTTAAAATGTCTTTCATTGCTTTCTTTTGTTCAGACATAATGGATTTTGATTTTGTGTATGCATTGACAAGTTCATGTTCTAGAAAAGATTCTTCTATGTAAGCATCTGACATCTTCGCATCCTCAAGTTTAGCAGAAACGCTACTTAAGAAAGCAATCTTCATATCGATAAGGTCGATCCATTGATCAGTGACACCGACATGATCGTGATAGAATGCTCTAATGTTGTCTGCCCCCTTGCCTGAAAACTCACTGTCATCTAGATCAGCTACAGCTTTAAACGCTTTTTTGAGCTTCACCATTTGCGACCTTAGTTCCTTATACTCTTTGGTTCTTTTATCCGCTTCAGAGAGTAGTGAATCAGCTTCAAAAACCTTCATATCATTCTCCTTTCATGCTTACTCCATATAAATTTTACCACAAATCACCATGTTAGCGCCTAGCACACAACCAATTAACCTAGGAATTTACAACTTTAAATGTTTCTTAACTCTCTAAAAATCAATTGTAATTTTTTAGGTCATTTGATATGATCCTGTCTGGAGGTGGGATAATATGTAATTATTTTCAACAATTTAACACTTATTAATTATTCATTTGTTATGTAAGACAGAAAAAGGAGATGATTGTTTATGAAAAAGTTGTTAAAATGCTTTGGATTAACCGCTCTAACTGTTGTTTTACTTCTTTCTGGACTCTTCACACATGAAAGGAAAGTAGCTGCAAGTGAATCATCTAACAAAACAAGCATCCAAGGAATCGACATTACCCAACGTATTTCTTCAGTTAATGGAATAAAGCAAAAAACTGAAGGATCAAAACAACCCATTTCAGACGCTTCTAATAAGCTAACTCAAATAGCAAAAAAAGAAGGACTTGAAGTTGAAAACTCATACCAAACTTATATTGCATATGGTAAAAAAGATGGCAAAATTTCAACTGGACAAGTCACTTCTGATAGTCAGCGTATAGGAATACAGAAAAGTTCTAAAAGTGTTGTTTACTTAAGCCATACTTTTTTAGGTGGGAAAGTGAACAAAGTTATTCATGGAGTAGAGATTTCAAAAGTCGTTGGGGTTCGCCCTGCAACACTTGAAGTTCAACAAGCTCTATGTAAAAGTGGCTACTATAACAAGCAATTTACGTGTCCACATGTTATTAGAAAAACCTTTGTTGGAGGACAGATTAAGAAAGGGGCAGAAGTGCATCAGCTTCTTAACGTTAACTATACTTCTTTTTGGAAATATTCAGGTAGCGCCATTGCAACATGGGCAGGAAAACCTCCTACACTTCGAACTCTAACATGGACTGAAGGTTTGTACTTAACCAATAAAAAAGGTACTTTCTTTCCTGTTTATACAGATAAACAATCAGGCTTAGACTTGCTTGCACCTGCGAACGTATACTTTAAGAAAGTTAAGAAAAAAGTTGACTGGGGAAATAAAGAAAGAAAAGCATACCGAGCATGGTATGAGAAAAAATATGGAAAAAAGACTTGGGCAAAGTTCGAAATCCACCATCAATTACCTAGAGAATACGGTGGCGGTAACTCCACTGGTAATTTAATTCCATTAGACAGCGCGTTTCATAGAAGTGAAGTTAATCCTTGGTGGAGAGCGTATTAATATAAAAGAGACTCCTAATCATAGGGAGTCTCTTCTAAATCCATATTTTCATAATACAACTTAACATTTTTGTTTATTTCCCAATATTTAAATCCATTAGAGCTTACCAACTGGTCTAACCAAATTTCAAAATTTGGAGCTACCTCAATAGCTTCATCGAAGTGATCAATCGCATCCAAATAAAACATAAAGTCAAGACTCTTTTCATACCGCTTATTATCAATTACATAGCGTCCATCAAAATGATACCCAATTAAAAAACAATTTTCTGGGAGATCTTCTGTTTCATTGAATTCTAAAACATCTTCAATACTAAGTATTTCAACCCCATCAAAAAATTTCATTCCATTATGTAGAGCTAAGAACTCCTTATAATCCTTCGGTAAACTTACATTGAAATGTGATTCTAATTTTCTAATTTCGTCTTCTGTTGCAGGTTCATTAAATTCAAATGTGGCATCTTCTAATACGAAACCACCTGGTTGAATCATTGGAAAAGTGCCATACTTAGAAACAGCTTCTTTAATACCAGCAAGTGTCAAATGAATAAGTTTGCCTTCTTCCATATCCCATCCCCCTACCAACAATTATCTAGATTTTACCATGTCATGCAACTATAAGGAAAGCATAACTAATAGGATATTAATTGGTTATTAGGAAACAATTTTACTCATAATAGAAGCAGCATTAGTGGTGAATAAAATGTAAGTGTTATTTGCTGTTTTAATCACTACCCTATCCGTAGAGCCATAAGGAAACCCAATCCTTACTGCACTTTTTTCCTCTCCCCCATAGTTTGGATCAAGAAATACATCATTGATTTCTTTGATTGGAATTTCAATTTTGGATAGCTGCCAATTGATAATTAAGTTTTCATTTGATTTTTCAACTTTGATTCCAAGCATAAAAACATTCCCCTTTTGACTATGAATTCAGTGAAATTTTAACATGCACCTGGAAGTTTTAAAGAGAAATGCGATGATATTAAGGAAAAATTAAATTCACAATAATTGGATATAGGATTATAATTATTGATGGTTTACCGATATAAATAGAGAACAAACATTCTAAAAGGGGAAATGAAGTTGAAGAAAGTATTATTAGGTTTTGCAGCATTCACTTTGAGCTTATCATTGGCAGCCTGCAGCTCAAATGATTCTGAAAAAGTAGGCACAGAAAAAGAAACACCGCAAGCGTCTAGGGATGTAGAAAAGAAAACAGAACAAAAGGAATCTACTAAAGAAAAAACTACTGATAAATCTAAGGAAAAAGACAAAAAGAAATTGGTCGATGTTACTCTAGATAGAGCTGTTGATGGTGACACAATTAAAGTTAGCTATAACGGAAATATAGACACAGTGCGCTACTTGCTCATTGATACACCTGAGACGAAGAAACCAGATTCTTGTGTTCAACCGTACGGTGAAGATGCATCTAAACGGAACAAAGAATTGGTCAACAGTGGTAAACTGCAGCTTGAATTTGACAAAGGCGATCGCAGAGATAAATACGGAAGACTATTAGCTTACGTTTATGTTGACGGCAAATCTGTTCAGGAAACATTGCTAAAAGAAGGATTGGCCAGAGTAGCATATGTATATGAGCCAAACACCAAATACATAGACCAATTTAAGAAAGACGAGCAGGAAGCAAAATCAGAGAAGCTTTCAATCTGGAGCAAGAATGGATATGTGACCGACCGAGGATTTAATGGCTGTGTGAAAGAGAAAACCACTGCAGTTAAAAAAGCAACAACATCTAAACCGGCAGCTAAACAGCCTACTACTCCAAAGGCATCAAGTGAAACTTCGACTACAACTGAAAAAGAAGCTTCTTCAGAGACAACTGGAGAACCAGAAACATTTAAAAATTGTACTGAGTTAAGAAAGAAATATCCGAATGGAGTGCCTAGCTCCCACCCTGCTTACCAATCTAAAATGGACAGGGATCATGACAACTATGCTTGTGAACGCTAATTGAAAGCCCTTTGTGGCTTTCTTTTTTATTTTTAGGGCTCTTTACACAAAAGAGGCTATCCACAGATTAAAAAAATTTCGGGACAACCTCTTTTTAACAATATCTAATCAATCATCTAATTTTTACTCAAAAAAAGCTTTTGAATAATTAACGATACCTTGCACATCTTCAAGAGAATTATCTGCTAATTCTAGAGCCATAAACACTTCATCAGGCACCTCAAATGGGGCTTTTATATTCCATAAGCTAGCTGGCTTAAAACCAAACCTTGGATAATAATCTTTATGTCCTAAAACAATTACTGAACGATAACCAAGCTCTATTGCGTTTTTTAACGCAGTACGAATTAATTTACTCCCAATTCCTTTTTTCTGATAATCAGGCGCAACAGAAACTGGAGCAAGTGCTAAAGAATCGACATTGTTATCGCCATCTATGATTTTTATTTTAGATAAAAGGACATGACCTACGATATCTTTATCTTGATTTAATGCGACCAATGAAAGTTCAGGAATGAATGCATCTGATTTTCTAATCCTATTTACAAGTAAATGCTCTTTCTTGTCACTATATTCTTCATTTAAAAAAGCTCTTTTAACAATTTCTTCAGTCGTATTATATTCATGTGTGAGTTCTTGTCTAATTAAGAATTCCATTCATAACCTCCTGTTCTTTTAATTAATTATCATAAGATTTTTCTTCATCCTATAAATTTCACTCCCTTAATGACCGAAACCATTAATAACATTTACTTACCCAGCTCTACACGTAAGTTTAATAAACAGATTAGTATGTACTTATTATATGAAATTTGCGTATTTGGGATCAACTTCACTATTTTATTCCCTTAGATTATTTGAGTTCATCTTTAAAATTTTCATCTTCACGATGGTCTTTATGCAAAAACAGCCTATAAATTAAAAGAACCAGAGAGCTATGGGAGGGAGCTCTCTGGCGTTATAGTGACACTAGCTAGTACATATACAATAATCGGGGTGTATAATTTGTGGCCTGATACTCCGCCTCTCCTGCTGTTAGAACACAAGTTTCCCGCAATAATAAAAGATGGCTGCTGTTTACCTTCCTTTTTATTGCGGAAGTATGAACGGCAGCCTTATTGATTTAGAATACCCAAAAAATAATCACAAGCCAAGAGATAATCAAAGTTAAAATGAACCATTTTTCCTGCAAAGAAATTAATGCGTAGCAAATATAAGAGATAGTTAACATCACAATAGAAGTGATCTTAACATACCATCCAATAGATTCATTGGAGAATGCATAAACAAATAAAGAGATAAGAACAAGAACCATAAATATGTTCCCTACAGTCTTTAATATACTCTTTTTGTCATCAAAGTTCATAATTTCAACCTCCAAAATATGTATATTATATGTTATAATTATACAGCATTCAGATAGTCATAAGCATTAAAAAACTTGAAAGGATGATTGTGAAGTGAAAAAAACAGTTCTATCTACCCTATCTCTCGGACTCCTATTCTCAACAGTGGCTCCACTAACTAGCCATGCAGAATCCATCTCAGAACCTACACCAAGTTATATCACTCAGGTCAATTCAACACCACTTCAAGAATTAATTAAAACATCATCAGTTCCAGTCATTCAAGAGAATGGAGAAATTTCAATTCAAGCTGTGCCACCATCAACAAAATGGAAGGTTGTAGATCATTTTAGAGGGAACTCTAAGAACATAGACACTGCAGCTGAATTAGGAGCAAGAATTGCTGCAGGGTTACCTGGTCTTAAATACTCCTGGGCTGGTATATTCGCTCAAGCTGTGTTTGGAACATTCTATCATAAAAAACCAACTCGTTATTACTCAACAACCCAATACTTAGCCTACGACAAAAAGTATAGATACACAATCGTTGATATGTACGTCTACAAAGACAGTAAATATAGCAAACAAATAGGCTATGATTATAAAGTTTTCAGAACTCCTAGATAAACATTAGGAGTGATTAAAAAGCAGACTCTTATGTCTGCTTTTATTATTTTAGCTTTAGACTGCTCCGATTACTTGGATTTTTTTCCATCTTCATGAATTAGTACCCTTTGGAATGATCCTGAAAATTCTCTTGTCTCTGGTCTAGATAACGTTGGGAATACAAACGTATTGTTTTCTTCAATCCAATCTTCCATTCTTGAAAAAGCATCTTTATCAAGAATCAACATATATGGATAAACCTTAACTCCATCTACTGTAATATACTCAGACCCTATTATCTGGTTAATAAAGTAATCACCATACAATTCTTTTAAGTATTGACTTGCTTCTTGATGAGATTCGAATTCTGGAAAATTGTCTTCATCTTGTTTTGTCAGTAGTCTAATCTCCATAAAATCACCTAATTCACATAATCTTTTTCTGTTTCATAAAAGAAAACCAGAGAGCAATGTGAGGGAGCTCTCTGGTCTATAGTGGCTGATATACCAACTATGATACATATACAGGATACTTTATATTTTGCATGTATTCAAGCAGCATTTAGGTTTAAATAAAATGTGAATTTTATTTAGATCACCTCCTCTTAAATATGTATATTAAACTTAAATTCTAATTTACATAAATAAAAATTTGTTGCCCAGCAATAATAAGTAGCAGAAGAATTATTACCCATACGTAACGGTTCAGACTAAGCAGGAATGTTCCGATTGCTGGAAATAGTTTTGGGAATAGAGCAATTAATAGAGCTACGATCATACTGATAGTAGTGATGATTAGTGATAAAATTGCGATTTGTGTTTGATCCATTATTCTTCCCCCCTATAATTTTCATTAGACTTTTATTGATGTTTAATCAAGGCATACACAAGCATTATAGATAGTTAGTTGAGATATTTAACAAGGCTGTGGAAGAACCTTGTTTTATCCTAGAGTTACTCATAGTCAATGATTCATCCCTCTCATATATCCTTCAATAGATACTCGCGACTTTTGCTAACAGCACAATTCAGCGAAAAAATATTCCGTCATTATAAGTTGCGTATAGACTTTCCAAGACGGACAACTATTCATTTGAACTTCTACCTACACTTATAAAACGGGTACAGTAATGGTCATTTTGCGACTTCAGAAATAAAATTCTTCACAACCGATAATATGCATGTCGAATAAATGTTGCGCGAATTTCTTCTGTCACTATTAACTGCGAGGTTAAATACGAAATGGCACAACCTTTCCGCTAATTTTTTTCACCCTTCATTAGTAAAACCCCATCGGTGTATTCGTTTTTGCGACGTCCTGATAAAAACTTTTACAGCCATCATTAATAACTGCAAGGGTAATCTCAAAAATGGACACACTCACACGATGAACTCACTCATTAAATAGATGCG
Source organism: Bacillus sp. AF23 (assembly GCF_020861455.1). NCBI lineage: Bacteria > Bacillati > Bacillota > Bacilli > Caryophanales > Bacillaceae > Bacillus > Bacillus sp. AF23. The sequence continues at coordinate 122,242 of NZ_JAJHVY010000014.1, read as the reverse complement.
TAGGAACTTCGGTGAATGGACAAAAACCCCGTCTATTAAAGACGAGGTCTATTTTAATTTATGAATTCATAACACATATATCGAAATCTAAAACTAGATAGATCTATATTCAAAGAATACAAATCTTTCAAATTATTTTGTTGTTTTCGTATTCAATGTTAGATAGAATGTTTTTACAGATACTTCTGTTTTGACATTAAATACAATAAAGAGGTGCTAAATTTTTGGAGTTAAAAAACATTGTCAATTCTTACAACATCACAAATATTTTAGGTTATCTTAGACGTTCTCGTCAGGACATGGAACGAGAAAAAAGAACAGGTGAAGACACACTCACAGAACAAAAAGAACTCATGAATAAAATACTTACGGCCATTGAGATCCCTTATGAATTAAAAATGGAGATTGGATCAGGAGAAAGCATTGAGGGTCGCCCTGTTTTCAAAGAATGTCTTAAAGATCTTGAGGAAGGTAAATATCAGGCAATTGCTGTTAAAGAAATAACAAGACTTAGTCGTGGGAGTTATAGCGATGCAGGACAGATTGTTAACCTTCTTCAAAGCAAACGATTGATCATAATTACACCATATAAGGTTTATGACCCTAGAAATCCTGTAGACATGCGTCAGATTCGGTTTGAATTATTTATGGCTAGAGAAGAATTTGAAATGACCAGGGAGCGTATGACAGGCGCTAAATACACTTATGCCGCACAAGGAAAATGGATATCTGGACTGGCGCCTTATGGTTACCAGTTAAACAAAAAGACCTCTAAGCTAGATCCAATTGAGGATGAAGCAAAAGTTGTTGAACTAATATTTGATTTATTCTTGAATGGCCTCAACGGGAAGGATTACAGTTACAATGCAATTGCCACTCATTTGACCAATCTGCAAATCCCCTCCCCTGCCGGAAAGAAAAAGTGGAATCGATTCACTGTGAAAGCCATTCTTGAAAATGAAGTTTATATAGGAACTGTTAAGTATAAAGTCAGAGAGAAAGAAAAAGACGGTAAGAGAACAATTAGACCTGAGAATGAACAAATAATTGTACCTGACGCACACACTCCCATTATTGATAAAGATCAATTCGAGGAGGCGAATAAAAAAATTGAAAACAAAATACCTTTGCTGCCAAATAGAAGCGATTATAAATTAAATGAATTGGCTGGAGTATGTATTTGTGCAGATTGCGGTGGCCCATTGTCAAAATACGAAGCCAAAAGAAAGAGACAAAATAAAAACGGTACAGAAAGCTTATATCACGTTAAAGTGCTCAGATGCCTCAATAACAAGTGTATGAATGTCCGATACAATGATGTTGAAGAAGCCATTCTAGACTATTTAAAGTATCTACAGGCGCTAAATGACAATGACCTTACGAAACATCTTGGTAGTGTGATTCAGTCTCATGAAAACAAAAACAATATCAGATCAAAAAAGCAAATGAATGAACAGTTTGAGCAGCGAGAAAAAGAGTTAAAAAACAAATTGAATTTCATATTCGATAAATATGAAAGTGGCATTTACTCTGATGAAATATTCCTGCAGCGGAAATCAGTCTTAGACAAAGAGCTGCAAGAGCTAAAAAAAGCAAAAGACGAGATAAATGGCCTTGTTGATTTTAAAGGTGGTCTTGATATCAACCAACTTAAAGAGAACATAAAAAATGCAATTGAACTATATGAGTCATCTGAAAACAGAGAAGAAAAGAACAAACTGCTCAGAATTATGCTGCAGAAAGTTATAGTTAAAATGACAGCAAAAAGAAAAGGCCCAATACCTGCACAATTTGAAATTACACCAATTCTAAGATATAACTTCCTAATCGGGGAAACAGTCAGCAGCTACGAATCGTAGTCATTATCTTGATAAACAGATAAAGCTGTATTTAATGATACTGACTACAAATATACAAAAAAGAAAGGGCTATTCTGATTTTCTCAGAGCCCTTTCAAACAAGAATTGTGCGATCTCCTTATAGAACGCTTCTTTGTCATCACTACCCTTTGTTTGCTCGATAAACCTTATTGAATAATTCTTCTTATGAACAACCTTAATTGTTTTCTTCTTCAGTTCTTCATATTCTTCATAAGGCATTTATCGTACCCCCGTTTTCACAGGAGTATTATATGTATGTAACGGTTTGTCTCTTGACTGTTCTTTCTTAATTAATTCTCCACAAAGCTTGTTTAAATAATATGTATAATTCACTTTCTTTTTCATCGAGCGCACTTCAGTACCGATTTCTTCACAAATCGCAATCGGAATACTGGCTTTGTTTACTTTATTCTTATATGTATGTTTCAACTGTTTTTCAGCTATGTTCTTATATGTAAGGAAATCATCAATATGTACGAAATAAACCTTGTTCTCTGGCTCTCTAAATTGAAACAGGAAACCTGGAATTATATTTGGGTATTGTGCTGCCTCTTTTAAATGTTTAATCTGTTGCCCTTTTATGATCTTCTCACTGAAGGAAATGGACTTGTTCTTTGTCGACTTAAGCTCAAAGGGGAACAAGTATCCGTTAAAATGCAAGAAACAGTCATATTTGTTTTTCGATACTGCTGCCCCTCTTTTCAAGAACATTGGGTTAACATCTTTAATCCGGTAAAAGAACAACTTCTGATCAACTGCAGATTTTTCAATGTTCGCTTCAAAAACTTTCCCTTGATTGTTTGCTCCCAATCAATCACTCTCCTAATCTATATTGAAGGTAAATTATGTATGTGCTAAAATCGTTGCTGAAAGAGGTGTACATAGTGAAAAAACAATGGAGACCAGTTGATTCAAGACTCAATGAGCTTATGCATGAATATAGCGTTTCAATTGAAGACCTTGTTGAACGTACTGGATTACCTAAACAGCGTATTAATGATTATGTAAGTGGTTTTAAATCAAATATGAATATTGGAACAGCAATGACATTTGCTGATGCCATAGGTTGCTCTATCGAAGAGCTTTATGTTTGGAATTTTAAAGAGCGCAGACAATTATTCAAATAACTTACAAGGTGGTTCCCTTTTTGACCCACCTGATTTCCTGCATTAATTCCTCATTATTGTCAGCTAAGTTACGATGTGCTCTTTGCAAATCTTTTTCTTCAATGGCCTCCTTCACTGTCTTCATTTGTCTATCCATCTTGTTATACAGTGTTTGAATTGAATGATAAGCCTCGTTAATCTTTTTATCCTCACTAATTTTATTTTCATTCTAAATAAAAGACCGATTTTATCTATAATTCAAAACAAAATATTCTTAATTTTTATCATGTGATCTAGCTCTTCTTTAAATGTTTTACATTTATCCTTGTCAATCTCTTTACCTGTTTCATCTAGGAGCTTACCTTCGTCTGTGATGACACATGTCTGTCCGCAAAATTCAATCCCATTAGATTCAATTAGCTTTATGAAATCATCAAAAGTAAATTCAGTGCCATCTTCGTTAAACAGCGCTCCTTCAATATGTAATCCAATTGTTTTTACATTTTTCATTGAAACAATCCTCCCCAAATTACTCCTGCAGCTATAGCAGCTATAAAGACAGAAACAAATTTCATTATTATGAAGAACTTGATATGCTTTGTTTCATCCTCGGTTAAGTTCAGATCTGATAAAGCAAATAAACCAAACATAATCAACAAAACCCAAGCTGTAACGATCATCTACTTAGATCCTCTTCCAACTGTATATCCGCCGGTATTGTCATTTAAGATCGTGCTACTTGATGAAAGCTTTTTGCTCTCACTATCTTTATTTTTAGTGTATTTAATGAAATCATCAAACTGAATCAAATAAACTCCGTAGGCCGTGTTATTCAATTTATCAATTGTTTCGTTACTTGGTTTTGAAAACCAGCTGTCAGTACCTTGGCCATACACTTCAAAAATCTGAATTATCTCGTCCTTATACTCAAAGTAAGCCAGTTTATTTTCAAATTCACATTCCTCATCAACTGGATTCCCCACATGATTTGTCGCATATTCCATCATTGAAGTAAGCATGTAACCTAATTCAACGTCCGAGAAACTTAGTTGAGGCTTAGGTGTTCCATAATAAATATCAGCCTCATTTAGAGATCCCCTCTGATTAACTTCTTTCATGATCTCTTCGATAGCAGTGTAGCCTTCATGAATAATAAAATCTCTTCGCATCTCGTCTCTTCGTTTATATTCCTGTAAGAAACTTGTTATCTTAAACTCTGTATTCTTCATTTAACTCCTCCTTGTATGAACCGATTATTTCTGGTATCCGTTGAAAGAAAGTAATAATGCAATCCCTAGCATCAAAGGGATATTCTCAATCAATTTCAGCACTGGATATGTAGTTTTCGTATTCGATGCTCGATATTAGTTTAGGATTATAGGGTAACTCGAATTGCAAACACCTTTTCAGTATAGGTAGTTGCTTATTGATAAAATTCAAGAACTTCTTCTCATACTCAGGAACCTGTTCATATAGTTTGTTTACAAGCTCTTCAATTGTACCTGCTTGCACCTTGTAGAGATTCTCGAACAGTTTTTTGTTGATGTCCATCAATTGGTATATAGTCTTAACTGTTTTATACTTACCAGTTAAAGTCACTCCCCACCAATCAAACCGCTCAACTGCGTTCTTCATATACGCAACCCCTTTATAAAATTAGGCAACTTCTATCTTAATTTTCCCACCCTTATAAAACCCAGAATTTTTATAAGATCTTCTTTCAACCTCTAATTGTTGCACAGTTGGATATCCTCCATATCCCTTCCAGAAAACATCGTTTATGAAAAGGCGATAGTTCCATTTCAAATTGCTCCAACTCCTTTTTCAAATGAAATCAACATTTTAACCAGAATATGAATTAAATTTTATTTAGCTATTGTACACAGTATCTTCTTTATCATTATTCTCTAAGATATTTCTTATTTGACTAAACCTAAATAAAACTGATTGGTCTTTTTTCAAGTCTGGATAGGATATATATAAATCTCTTTCTAAACTCATAATGCATTCTCTTGCTTGATTAATTCGTTTTGCTTTTCGTCTGGCAATTTTCTCGTTCTCTCTTGCTAATGCTTCAAATGTATCTAACAAAACTAAACACCTACTTCTGAATAAAATTAGAATTTCAAGCAGATTGCTCTTCTCTAGATCGTTTTAACTTCATCTCTAGATACTCTGTTTCTGTTGTTTTTTCTAAGCTGTTGGCATCATTATCAACATCGGACGTCATCCAAAATTGTCCTTCATGATAACTAAATTGCATATCTCCTTTAAGATTATGTAAGAAGAGTGTCACTAAGGCTAAGTCCTGCCGTAAAACAACTTTATTCAAATCGTTCATCTTTAAGAAATTGATAAAAGCTTTATATGGTTTAGAACTCTTCTTAAATTGAAAGTAAGATTTGTTTCCTGTGCAAATAGCATTTTTCTTGAGGTCATTATCATTGGCTTCTTGCTTATATTTAGAGTTTATAAATAGGTCTGGTTCAGAGCTTGAATTATATGCAATCTTGCCATATGCATCTTCAATGCCAAGAATTTCACTAACCTCTGAGTTCATCTCTTTAAGAAAATTCCCTTTAATGTTGAAAGAATACTCCAAATCATTATGTAAGTCTGATGACTTCTTAACTTTATAAAATTTCAAATGATAATCCTCCTTAGATTTTGATGAATATTTTTTAAAATAAAGCGAACATTATACTTCAAACAAGCTTGTTTTCATTACACTTTAGGAGATGAATAAGATGGCTCAACAAAGTAGATCAAGATCAAACAACAATAATGAGTTATTAATTCCTCAAGCAGCTTCAGCTATTGAACAAATGAAACTTGAAATAGCTTCTGAGTTTGGTGTTCAATTAGGTGCTGAGACTACATCTCGTGCAAACGGTTCAGTTGGTGGAGAAATCACTAAACGTTTAGTTCGCTTAGCTCAGCAGAACATGGGTGGTCAATTTCATTAAGGAGGGGTAACCCCCCTCTTTTTATGTTCCTCTTCTAAACCCTGCCATTACATTTAACCCTCCCACTTGCTCTACCACATTTTTCAATGGTATGATTTTCTATGTAAATATCAGCTAGAGGTGTATTAACTTGTGGCAAAATAAGCACAAAACAAAGAAAAATAAGCGTTTGGTCAATGTAATCATATTCTTCTTTAATTTCTGGCCTTGTGCTTGATTCCTAATTTTTCATTTACATAACTTTGTTTTAAAAAATCACTATTTACGAAATCAAAGCAGAAAGAGAGCAATACATGTTTAAAATTTTTTTCAATTCACATCCATTTATTAAAAGTATTTCAGAAATTCTAATCACAGCAATTTCTCTTGGTGTATGGTTTAGTGTGAATATAAACCATTACTTAGGTGTTTTTTTGGGATTCTTAACAGCTGGGATTATTAATTCAGTTTTAGGCTGCAGTTGGGAGCCCAAGAAGAAAACTGCATGATGAAGAGGTTTTACCTCTTCATTTTTTTGCGTCTTAATATCTAAATAAAATACAGATTTCATTTAGATTATATCTAGCGCTCCGTCACAATAAGGACATTTGCCATTACCCTCTTCGCATGTACACATTTATTTCACCTCCAATTTCACCTCATACAACTCCTCAAATATCATTTAATTGTTGTTTCAGATCAAAGAATTCATCATGAAGAAGTTTAAATTTATCCTTCTTTATGTATGCATTATCATCCTTAAGATCAAAAAGATCCAAGTACTTTCTTTTATTTCTTCTAATAATTCGTAAAGCAATCGTACAGCTAACCCATTCTTCATCTTCCAATTGGGTTAAGACTTCGCTTAGCTCAAATAACAATTCAAGCTTCTCTTTGTTTTGCTGAGTTTCAAGTCTTAAAAGATCCCTCTGTTTTTCAAGTAAAGTTGTTTCAATTTGATATTTCTTTTCCTCTAAGACTCTTATCTGTTCGTTGGTGTTATGTATTTTGTCTCCTACCTCCAATGAATCACCTCCTTAAAGTTTGCATAAAATATTAGTTTTAAAGTAATTTTATTTTTATTCTAAATTTATAAAAGGACAAGCTGTTTAACTTGTCTCTATCTTAACACCTTACATAACATACGTCTATAGTTATTTTATTTTTACCCTTTATATCTTATGTAGACTTGTTCTTTTTTAGCATAGCATATGGAAGTTGAGCAGCTTGCTAATTTATTTTGTCAATGAAAACGTTTTGAAAATAAATAAATATTTCAAAGAAGAATAATAATCCTAAGTAAATCTTTTAAACTTTTATATAAAAAAACACCGCCTAATCAAACGGTGTTACTTGTGTTCTATTTCTAATTCCCCCTCAAAAATGATTTCTGAGTATTTAGAGGAAATTTCATATCGTATTACATTTGGTACAGAATTAAAATATAACACCGAGGGCAAGTATACATTATTATTGTGTTTCAGATATTTTTGTTTATAGCTGATAATATCAAAACCATCCTCATTATAAAAATCGTAAATAAATAGTTCTTCAAGGACTTTTAAATACTCCTCCCTTTGATCTTCATAATCCGACCAATCGAACCGAGGCGTATAAGGAGTGTTTGGATAATCTTTATACTCTTGTATTGATACTGATTTTTCAGGTTTGAAAATACCGTAAACATAATATAAATCGTCATAATGTTTGAGTATACAGGGTCCTGGTATTGGCAACTCTCCTTTTTTACATAATAAACCTTCTTTAAAAAATAATTTCACATCAATATCTTCATCATATTGCGTTCCTGTATTAGAGAGACATAAATTCAACAAACATTTTTGATCAAGTTCATTGTAGTAATTCAGCCATTCATTATATAGCTTTATCTGATAATTTAATCCTTTAAGCAGAGTGTATTTTTCCTTCTCTTCATCTTTACCTACTAAATGATATGATGGTGGAGAGGATGCTCCTATTGTTATCCCACCATAAAGATTTTTTTGTTTTCCAAGATGACCAATATTATAGAAATCAATTTCATCTATAGTGATATTCTCTTTTCTACAAAAGTTATTAATGAATTCTTTTACTGAATCACTAATTGTTATTCTTTCTATTGAAAACAGTGAAGATGGTAGAGAGGTAGTAGGTTCATTTTGATCCGATGTATAATCCAGTTTCCCGATTTTTTTAATTCTGTCTATTTTATCGATAATCCCCCTCTTAATACTTAACATATCTATAGAATTTGAATAATCAGTTTCTATTATATAAGGACTTTCAGTAATCCGGCCATTATTTACACCCTTAATAGACAAATTGCTTCGAGTTTTTGTAGCTTCTTCACCTCCTCTAACAAATTGTTTTAAAAAATAAAGAGATAAATGGTTAAGGAATTGTCCTTTAAATTCTTCAAAAGTGGTATATGTATAGTAAATGTTGTTTTGCCCGTACTTTTCTTTAAATTCTTGTATTTTTTTGTACTGTTCTAAATCAATGTCTGAAGGTTGAATAGCCTTTTCGCTAAAATATAGAAAAACTTGTTTTCCACTTTTGATTAACTCCTCTATTTCCTCTTCAGTTCCTGAGCCATATTCATCTGTAGGCGTTCCAAATCTAGTCCAAAAAACAGCAACAGCAGCATCACAATCCAATACAAACTGTTGATTCAACAGTTCTTGCGGTCTACCACCAGATTGAGGATAAGAATCCTTGCTCCAGTGTTTAGTATTAATTGAGGCATTATTGACATGTCCATACATTCTGTTAAAATCATTTACTGTTTCATTTATAATTTTCAATTCCTCTTTTACATCTGAGGGACAAGAAATTAGTAAATCATAAAGTGTCACACTCTTAGCCATCGGATTCTTCCTTTCAAATAAAATAAAGCTTCAATACCTATTTTATCCTAATAAGCATATCATGACTATTATTCCATATTGAAAGTAATTAAATTGTATAAACAAGAGCAGCATCCATAACACTGTACAATGGCCACGGTGTTATACAAGAATTTTGCAATTGTAGATAAACCCTGCCCCAGTCTCAAGTTGTTGGTGTTATATAAGGTCCATAATTTAAAAAAGAGGCAGCATTAAATCGCTACCTCAAATAAAAGCTTGTCCCCATGTTTATAGTTGATTAACTTGAAATCATCAATGGTAAAGTCATAAAAATCTTTAACTTCAGGATTGATCCATAATTTAGGTGCTTCGAACTGTTCTCTTTCCATTTGAATTTTCAAATTGTCTATATGACGTGTGTAAACATGGCAATCACCAATGTTAAAGATATATTCACCAAGCTCATAACCAGTTACTTGAGCAATCATGCGCTGCAAAACATTGTACTGGAATACATTGAAGGGATTTCCCAAGGCCATGTCATTACTCACTTATGTTCAGTAGAAGTCGCTACTTTCTACCCGCTTTCGCAGCTTTATGTTTCCATAAAGGTCAGACTATATCATTATCCTATTTGTAAAAGTATCCACTGTATTTTTCATTTTTACTTTTGATTCTATGGAGGATAGTAGCAGGAACTACATTTAACTGTCTTGAAGCTTCTGTAGCACTTTCATATTCTGTTCCATCTATGATAACTGGTCTTGAATTTTTTGGCTTTCTGCCTTTAAACTTTTTAGACATATAAGTCTTAAATTCATCACTGTGTGTTTTTCCATAGAACGGATTTTTTTCACCCACTCTTTGAGAAGCATATTCTGACAACTTAGTCTTACTCTCCTCACTATGTTTTTTACCTTTAAATGGATTTTTGTGAGTTGAGTAATAAAACTTATTATGACTTGAAATCTTTAGCTTTGTCGTTTCTGTATGTTTTCTTCCAAACATCGGATTATTTTCTCCTTGAACACATTGCCATCGCTTAGCCTTTTCTTCAGATGACATCTTCAAATAAACTTTCTTCAAACTGTCGGCTCTTTTGAGGATGATGTTTCGTTTGTCTGGGTGATAGCTTGTTAAGTCTCCGCCATGGTAAGCTGATTTACTTATGTTGTACATTTCTTCATAGAAATTATCAATATACCATTGCTCCTTGGCTATAGCCTCTTCTATGGGCAAAATATGAATTACCTCTCCAATAAATACCTGCTCTCCATGTTTATTAAACGAATTGTTTAAATATCTATTAATATGTCTATTGTTTTTTAGATTTCTAAAATGAACTTTTAGTCTACTTTCACAGTCTTCTGAACTGCCAATATAAAACTTCCCTGTATTTTTATTTGTTATTTTATAAACGCCTGATTTAATTGAATCACCCTCTACTTTAAATTAACATAAAACAGGGTCAAATAGGATACTCTGCTTTTCCATCACCAATAGCTTGTGATGTACTCTACTCCCCCATCAGATGGGGTTTCGATAGTCGTTGAACCTTCACCCTTTTAGGCGCTTGGCTGCTGATTACCCTCGACTGGATGCACGTTAGGGCTTCCCAGCAATTAACAGAGTTAACAATGCATATTACTACGCAAAGCCGCTAGTAATTAACGGGCTCTTACCTCAAGGTGGAGTTTTCCTTGCTTAACATACCATTGCGTCTCGTATACACATGGTGTTAAGGCCATTGAGTCTAATTCATCAGGATTCCAAAGCATTGTAATGTGTCTCCGTGAAGATGGGTTGTTCTTCAATTGATGCAGAAGATAATCAACCTGATCTACCTTTTCTCCATTTAACTTTCTGTTTTTCTTCCCCAACTGAAAACCATATGCATGTCCGATAGTGCCGTCTTCTTGCTTCCATTGATCCCAAATATGTACGCCCATCTTGTTTAATTCAGTAACATCATTAGATTTCAGTTGCCAAATCCAGAGCAACTCTTTAATGGCTGTTTTCCAGGCAACCTTTTTTGTCGTTAAAATCGGAACCTCTGAGTTGTCGAATCTCATTTGCTTACTCATTACACTTAGAGTATGTGCCGGTGTTCCATCTGAGTCCCACTTTGTCCTTACTTGGAATTCTTCGTCTGAGATTCCATTTTTTATAATTTCCTTTATAATTGAATTGTATTGTTTATCAAATTGAGTCATGAAAACCTTCCTTTATCTATTCTCTAATAGAAATCTTTCTGTGTCATTTTAACACTCTTATCTCCAATCTTCCTTACTGTGATACATCAGATTTGCAGCGAGCTTGTCAGCAAAATCCAATCCTTTATTATTTTTTACAATTGTATTAATTGAAACGGATTCAACCCTTTTATTCATTAAGATATGAAGCTTGCAAAACTCTTCTGGTGTCCCCTCGTAGACAACCCCTTCAATTGTTGCTTTCATTAGAACATCTCCCTTTTAATTTCGTTCATTTGATCAGAAATATTATTTCTGATTGTATGTGGTAACTGATCGATCCCTTTTACAATCCGTTTCTGACCAGTTTTCCTGATTTTTGTAGTCATCTCTTTAAAACACTCTAAAGCAGTATCTGAGATTTCATCATATAGCCCCTGAATTTTCACTAATACACTTAAATATTCTTCGTCACCTTCTTCAAATAGTGATAACCCTTCTTCAAGTTTGTTGATCTTTTCAATACTCTTTATTATTTTATTTTTATCCTTTAACAATTAATCACCCACCCAGTTTATTCTGGTCATGTATCTTAATGAAGTTAGCGGCTGCCTTTTTGTATCTCAGGTCTTTCTCGTGCTCAGCAACTTGTCTCATATGGTCAATAAATTCATCTTCAAGTCCTTGTAACTGAAGAAACCCAAAGCAAAGACCGTTCCTATAAAGCATGTCGTCATATTTTGCTTGTAAAGCTCTTTCTTTGCTGTTAATGATCTCTTTCCTCCTTAAATATTAGATAAAAGTATTCTTTTATTTGAATTCAGTTAAATACAAACACCTTCCTGAATGTGGTAGAGTAATAATAACATCAGTGTTAGGAGTGATTTTTTGAGTAAAGCATTAAAGATTGTTTGCCTTATCGGACTGATTATTCTAGCGTTTCTATTATTTTATTCTTCCTTCACTCATAATCGAACAATTTTTGTAGCTGTACAATTGATTGTAGCTGCTCTATTTGTTGGCTTTGGGATTGATGCTTTTATTAAAAAACAGAGATATCATGGGTTCCTATATCTCTTCATTGCTACAGGCACAGTCGTTGTTAATATTCAACAGCTAAGTTAACCAAGTATAAACTACCCACTAAATACATAAGATAATATGCACCTTGGCTGAAACCTCCATTGTTCAGATCGCACAGCATGAATACAGCCAAGGTTTTAATTATTTACTTCGTTCCCGTTGAACCATGTCCGCCTCTATCTTCGTTCTCCAAATGCTCAACCTCGACCAATTCAATTGTTGGCATCTTTTTCATAATTCTAAACTGACAGATCCGATCCCCCTTCTTAATTTCTGTATCACGCAATGCATAAGCAGGAAAAAACCAGAAATCGTTGTCTCCCTTATATGACTCATCGATAACACCCATTGAATTTGTTTGAATAACGCCAAAGTTCTTATATGTACTTGAACGAGGAACGACATGTGCTTCGTAACCTTCAGGCAGCTCCATTGCAACTCCTAAAGGAATAAGCTTAAACTCGTCCTTTTTGATTGCTACATCTTCAGCTGCACGAAGATCAATCCAATCACCTTGCTCAATTTTGCTAATTCTTGTTTGTGATTCATCTAAATATTTAATTTTGATTTGCATTATGTATTAACTCCTTTGTAATTAATATAGTGTACCTATGCATTTTCTTTTCAGTTTAACAAACAACTAATTATTGTTCGAATCTTGCCCTCAACTCTTCATATAGTTTACGATCACTTTCTTCTTTCTGTTTGAGGTACTTTTCTCTTTCAGCATCTTGCTTCTTTTTTAGCTCATTCTCATACTCTTCCCACTCTGTTTCATCGATCACACCTATTTCATGTAATTCCCTTTTCAAAGGGTATAAGATCTTCTTTGCTTCATGTGGGTATAAAATTCTTGTCTCATAGCCATCATCCCAGTCAGATTGTTGACAGGCCATAAACACGCCTCCATCTTTAGTAATAATCGTTGTTTGCTCACAAAATTGATTTGCCCAAACATAGGCAACTTCTTTTCCGATTAACCCTTCCTGATTTTCAATGAAATACATTTATTGGCTCCTTTTAATTTAAGTTTGATTAAAATTACCCTTTTATCGTAAATCCTTTAATAACTCATCAAGTTCATCAGGCTTAAAACCAATACTTCGTTTTACTTCCTCTCCTTGACCACTCAGCAGAATGGTTACCGGTACTCCCATGACACCGAATCTTGCTGCTACTTCTGGTTCCTGTGTAACGTCAACTGTCTCAAATTGAATATTTGCTTGTTCTAAGTAATTGGACACCATTTTACATGGATTGCAATTAGGCTGCTCTAATTTAATTAATCTCATTGAATACATCCTTTCTCGGTAAAAATGAAATCTGAATCCTTTAATGGTTCAACCGTTGCTTTTTTGTATCCATTCCCTTTAGTTGAAAAGAAGTCATGGGATTTAGTCTTAGTGCTTAACCCATTGATAACAATTGGGTTAACATCTTCCTCCTCGAACAGATGGTCGAATCCCAGGTTGTTTAAAGCTTTATTTGCGTTGTATCTGATGAATTTCTTTACATCTGGAGCTAAACCAACCTGATCATAGACATCTTCTGTATACTCCAATTCATTTTCGTAAAGCTCCTGCAGTAAGCTTAAAGCCCATGCGTACAGTTCTTTTTGCTTCTCTTGTGTTTGCTTCTTATAAATCTCTTGAGCTAGCAATCCGATGTAAACGCCGTGTATCGCCTCGTCACGGATAATTAAATTTACAATTTCCCCGCTCTGCATGAGCTTTCCTTGTCCGTAAAAGTAAAGGGGATAATAAAACCCTGAGTAGAAAAGAAAACTCTCCAGAAACACAGATGCAACCATTGCTTTGAATAAGGAAATTTCATCGTTTTTCTCAACTGCTTTATAAATTGAAACAATTGTTCTTGCTTTCTTTTGAAGAAACTTATTGTTTTTAACCCATTCAAACACTTCGTTGATCTGCTCGGTTGGAGCTAATGTAAGAAAGATATTAGAGTACGACTTCGCATGAACAGCGTTCTCCATCATCGCCATAAAATTCAGCACGGCTTTCCGCTGGTGGCCGTCTACGTGTTCAGCCACGATCGGCATTCCTGTATTCCCCTGCTCTGTATCAAGAAGCGTAAGTCCGGCCAATACCTTCATATAAGTGTCCTGCTCGTTTTTTCCGAGGTATTTCCATGTGAGAAGATCTCCGTTTAAAGCAATCTCTTCCGGAAGCCAGAACTGCTTCACGTTTTGGTTATAGAACATTTGGGTAAAATCGTCTTCATGCTTTGACCAGTTTGCTGCTGTATACTGCTTGTTATTCTTTAGTTGTGACAAAAATGTGACCTCCTAAATATTTTTCCTCCCTTGCTTATTGTAAAAAGAAGGAAATATTTTATAAATGTTGTAAATTTTATGATGTAACATATCCACTATTAAGGGAGAAATAAGAAATGAAAAAGAAACTAATTATTGGTGCTTTAGCTTTAGGGCTAATACCTACTATTGGCAATACTACTGTTTCAGCTAAGCCGCTTCAAAATCCTGTGAAAGTCGTAAACCCTTTAGCAGATGCCAGATGTAAAGGCGGTGGCACTTTAATTTGTGAAACTGGAAATTTTACAGCTAAAGGAACCTTTTTCTTCGATTATTATGGAAGTGAAGACGACAAAATCAGAGTTTACATTGCAAATGATGGCAGCTACCCTTTTGAGTACAGAATTACGAACCCTGACGGTAAGAGAATAGCAGACGGTATTACAGTTAAACCAGGAAAGTCAACAGAATCAACCTTTTACGTAAAAGATATAGAAGGTACTTATAAAGTCCGTGTAACAAATGATGATGGTGAAGATATCAAAGCTTTTGTTAAAGCAAGGGGACTTTAATTAAGAAATCAGGAGTCAGGCAGAGTTATAGTGTGCCGACTCCTTTATTGTTTAAACAACGCAAGACAAACAGTTTTCTTGAGTAGTATCCTTTGTTCTCGCATAGTACAAAGTCTTAATTCCCTTATGATGAGCGTAGAGATCTATTCTATTTAGGTCTCTCGTTGTCATCGTATCCTTCAAAAACAGCGTAAATGAAATTCCTTGATCGACATGCTGCTGAATCGTTGCAATAAGATCAACTACCTTAAACATATCCATGTCATAAGCTTCTTTATAAAAGAACCAATTCTGAGCCGATAAACCTGGCATCGGATAATAAGTCTTACTGTTACCGTATGTACGTTCCTCTATTCTCTCCATAATAGGCATTACACCAGCTGTAGATGATTGAACATATGAGATGCTTCCCGTAGGTGCAATTGCCTGTCTATATGAATGATACAGACCATATTTCATTACATCTTCTTTAAGTTTCACCCAATCTTCAATATTAGGAATATGTTGATCTCCAAACAGCTTTTTAACTTTTTCAAATTTCGGGCTATAATCATTTGTTACGTACTTTTCGAAATACTCACCTGATTTATAAGTCGAACCATCAAACTTGTAGTATGTCTCCCCTGTTTCTCGTGCAATTTCCATTGAACGCTGCAGGGAAAAGTAATTGACCATCATAAAGTATGTATTAACAAAATCCTTAGCTTCTTCACTTTCATATGCAATATTATTTTGAGCTAGAAATCCGTGAAGGTTCATTTGCCCTAAACCAATGGATCTCATTAGTGTATTTGCTCTCGCAACAGCTGGAGCATTTACAATGTTTGTTTTCCTGGTGACAGTTGTCAATGAGTCAATTGCTATTCTGACTGTTGAAGCAATTGATTGATTACTCATTACATTTACAATGTTCATTGAGCCAAGATTGCATGAGATATCTAATCCAATTTCATCTTCCTGATCGTAATCTGTATAAACTGACACTTGTGATGCTTGGAGTACCTCTGACTTTAATATTCAACGAAAGGCGCAACACTCTCGTCCGTTCTCTTATGAACTGCTTACGATCACTCGTAAGAATAGACTATATCATCGACCTATAAGGCCGCCCGCCGTTTCCATCGCCATATGCTTGCGATGTACTCTACTCCCTTACGCGCATGCGTGGTTTCGATAGTCGTTCGGCATTTCCGCAAGGTGCGGTTTAGCACGGTATTGTCTATTGAATAGAGTTTCACCGTTTAGACGGGTTTGCTACGATCATTGCTAATCGAAGGTGCTACAGTTAACACAAATTAGAAAACTTCACTTTTGAAATATGTTCATTTGGATGCACTTTATTTACATTGTCTGCAAACATGATATAAGGATACCCAGATTCACTTCTTAGAATGGCCAATTGCTCCAACAGCTTTCGAGCATTCCCTTTTACTTTTCTAACTTTAGGGTTTTCAACAAGTTCATCATACATTTTATTGATGTCCATCTCATCAAGATACTGTCCATATTCTTTGTAGACTGAATGAGGATAGAACATGTAATAATCCTTGTCTTCCCTTGCAAGTTCAATAAACTTATCAGGAATAACTACACCAATAGACAGTGTTTTAACTCGGACATCTTCATCTGCTGATATTTTTTTAGTATCCAGGAAGTCTGTAATGTCTGGATGGAATACACTTAGATAAGCCGCTCCTGATCCTTGCCTTTGTCCCATCTGATCTGCATATCTAAAAGCGTTATCCAATAGCTTCATGACACCTACGACACCTTTAGTAGCATTCTCTACGTCTTTAATCGCTTCACCTTTGGCTCTTAATTTGTTTAGATTTAGCGCTACACCACCGCCTAGCTTAGAAAGCTGCATAGAGATATCAATTGCACGTGAAATATCATTCAAACTGTCCCCTACTTCTAGTAAGAAGCAGCTCACCATTTCACCTCTTCGCTTACGTCCAGCATTAAGGAAAGTAGGTGTTGCCGGCTGATACTCTTGTTTCATCATTGTATGTACTTCCTCAACTGCTTTCTCGTAATCACCATCTGCGCAATACAAAGCCACAATTGAGACACGATCCTCGTACCTCTCCAGGATCTTTGTTTTATCATTTGTCTTCAATGCGTAGTCATTGTAGAACTTAAATGCACTCATAAAAGATGGGAATCTAAATTTGTAACTGTAAGCAATCTTATAAATTGATTTAATCTGTTCAAATGTGTATTCGGTTAAGAATTCTTCTTCGTAATAATCATTTTTAATCAAATAATCCAGTTTTTCTTTTAAATTATGGAAAAAGACTGTGTTTTGATTAATGTAATCAACAAAGTAACTATGTACGGCCTCCTTATCCTTCTCGAATTGATACTTCCCATCTTTCTGAATCATGATTTCATTATTGAGCTTGATCCACTTTGGTATTGTGTTTGTCAATAAGTTGTACCTCCTGAATGATCTTCTGTAAGTCTTTTTTCGTTCCACTAAGTTCAAACTTTAATAACAATGGTGTGTGGAACTTAGCTGAAAGCTTGTCTCCAGCTAAACCATAGTTATCACCCCAAACCTTGTTACCACTAACAGCAACTCCTCTAATTTTATTTTTATTCTTTTTGATAAAACTCAAAGTCCTTTCAGGCACTTCCCCAAAGCCTATCGTATATGTAATATGTATGAACTCTTGATTGATGATCGTATCATCAGTTATTTCAATGGCCTCAATATCTAATTTGTGTTGCAGCGCTTTTACAAACCTTCTTACATTACCAGTTTTACTCTCATATGTAATGACCACTAATCGTTATATGCCCCTGTAATTAATTTTGTAGTCACTGTTTCAGCTTCATTTTCAGCATGATTGAATGCTTCTGATATTTCACGATTAATGTCGCCCATTTCCATGTAGCCCTGTGCCATACTTTCATATAAGGAACTCTTTTTAACTGGAACGTAATCATCTAGATTCTTTTCTAATTCAACAAATTGATTTCCCTGCTGGTCAGTTGCAATAATCTCTCCTTTGAATACAGGAAGAGATTGCCCATCAGCTAAATGAATATGAGTGTTCTCAGTGGCTACTGTAAAGTTAATAATGTTCTTCTTTTTTACATATGGTTGAGTTGGATCAATACGTCTAGCTGCCCCCATTTTACATCTCCTTATTTTTTGTTTTTATTTTGAATATAATAGAAGTTTTAATCGTTAACTTTCTTTAATTCTTCCATACATTCATGGCATAAAGTTTTATCAAATTCTTCTCTATATTCACAATCCCATTCGTCTTGTCTATAACTTTCTTCACAATTATCACAAGATGTTTTAACGTACTCTAAGGGATTAAATCCGCTCCATTTACTTCCTAAAAATTGACTAACCTCTGCCACTGCTTCTGGTGAAATGTTTAACTTTTCAATATCTCCTTCTTCTAAAACACCATATACTTCACTATGTTTTCCTAACACTTCTCCAAAATAAATATCTTCGCCAATCGCAGAATTTACATCTTCTTCTGTTGCAGCAAATAAACCTTCCAAATAACCGCTTCTTCCGCAATCCCAAAAAAATCTGTACAAATATTTCAAAATTACCTCTCCCTTATAAAACTGTGATTTTATCTAGATTTAATCCGTATCTATTTGCCCTCCTTACTCTTCTTCAATCGTCCATCCATTCAATCTTGCGTACTTTAATTTTCTTGAATATCTATGTTTCCACTCGTCCCACCTTTTCGTTTCCCCGAGCGTAGCGAATGGATCTTGGTTTTTCTGTTTTAAGAGAATATCACCAACCCATCTAGGAACTGACGGTTTATAGTAACTTTCCGACATCTATTCGTCCTCCAATTATAGATTTCTGTATCTTCCTTTATTATTGTTTTGGCCAGCCCTCTCCAAGGAGCTTTTTAGCTTCTTCAACATCTGTGAATCTTTCAATTTTGTGTCTATAGTCATCGATCCATCGGTAAACACATACTGCATTTTCTTCAACTTTCATGACAGTGTACTGCTGCATAGGATCTTCTAAAAGGTGAAGTTTCTGATCTTTATAAAATCCTTGAATCATTTAATGTCCTCCTCTTATTTTATTGAATTTCTCTTACCTCATGTGGCACTCCACTTTCTTCTTGAGCATACACAGCATCATTATGAGCCTCAATAGCATCATCATAAGTATTAACAAGTGTTCCCATGCAATAAAGTTCTTATTTTTTATTCATTTTCATCATCCTTTTAGTTTATTTTTGTGAATCTCTTAATCTCTTTACCATCAACAACCACTTTTCCAAAGAACATGTCTTTAGGTCTTGCCCAAAGAACTCCGTCATGGTCTTCATATGTAACCAGCTTTTCTTCTGTTTCAGTGTGAATAGCCTCTCCAATAACCTTGTAAATGCCACCTTTATAGTGTTTAAAATGACATCCAATAAAATCAAATGTGTCTATAGTAGCTTTCCTCCTTAAACTTCCTCTAAATGCAACACAAGAACATTTTTATATGGACCTAATTGAATCTCATCTCTTGCTTCTTCACCATCAATCCTGAAGTTAACTGGTGTGTCGCCGTGAAAATCAAGTTGATCTTGTAATGCTTTAATTACATCACTTACTTTTGGGTTAATTAACTTGCCATTAATCTCAACATAAGCCACGGGCTTTCCTCCTCTTTCTTTAAAATCATCCTTTTAAAGTAATGAATAAATTCCTGGTTCGCCAACACTGGTAACTACTGATTTGAGCACTTTGAATTCTAATTTAACTGCCTGGTCTCCAGCTATGTTGAAATGAATTTTATTAATGTTCACACTTACCACTTTTGTTTCTCCCTCATAACTTGTTAATTTCATTTTTAGTGGGTCTTTTTGTAACTCGTCTAAATCAAACACCTTATATGCCGTTGAATTCTTACCAGTGTTTATTGTAATCAAGCCCTCATTCTCAACAGCTTCAATGTTCTTGTAATGAAGCACCATTCTCGTTTCCTTCGGTAAATAATTATTGAATTTTTCTTCATAAACAGCAATTTCTCTTAAAATCATATCTAACTCTCCTTTGCAAAATTGGTTTAAAATAAAACTTTTATTTAGACTTCAATCAACTGATTCGTACCTAATCTTTGGATAGGTTGTTTTCTTATAAACTCTTTTCCTACACAATGGGCACTGAAACGGATATTGTGGTGGGTTTGATGTGAGCATCATATTTACAAACACAAGCTCTGGAGCTTCTTCGCATTCATCACAATGTAACGTCTCTCTAAAAACTTTAACTTGCTGCGATTTAATCATATTCAAATTCCTCCTTTGTTAAATAAACAATGTACTGACATACAGAACAATCAATGCAAAAGCTGAATGAAGTAAAGACTTACCGGCTTTCTTGAAAATGTTCTCATCTTTTTCCTGATCTGACCGTTTTACACCTTTGACAAATACGTTGAGTAAAACACCAATAACAAACGCATGAGGTAAAGTGACATGGACATTTTGAATGTTGTATGTATCAATAAGCAAAGGATTTAACACGTGATTCAATCCATAATAGACAACTAGTGACATAGTCAATGCTTCAACAAAAATAAGTAACCCAACTACAATCAGAGAACCTGATCCGATAAAGAAACCGTTCCAAATATCTTTTGTATCCTTATTCATTAAATATCTCTCCTTTAGTCTTTTTTTATTAGTCTCTTCCACCAGGAAGTTTTACGTTTTTCTTCTTGCTCTTTAAAGCGTTCATATTCTTGTTTAAGTTGCTGATTAAATTCCTCGATTTTTTCTTGTTTTTGAATTGCTTTTTCAAGACTCTCTTTATCTTCAACTGTTTTAATGATCTTGTCAGTCTGATATGTCCATTCATTTTTTGTGTTGCGTTGCCTGTCTGTTACGACTACATATTCGTTAAACCCTGGGATATACACTTTCCCTCCGACTTCAATTGGGTCTAAGTCGATAACTCCTTCAAAAAATGGCTGGTATTCACATTGCTGCTCAATTGGGACAAGGGCATCACACAGGCCTAATGTCCAACTTTTTTTAATTACCTTCCCTTCAAATGTTGCTTTATGTCGTCCCACTTATTCACCTCCTTAAAAGTCTCTATAAAATTGAATAAGGCCTAAATTCGCTTGCAGAAACCCATTTCCAACCTCCATAAAATCTTTCATAAATCAAAAACTCTTCTTCATTTTCATTGTTTTGTCTTGTTCCATAAACCTCAAAAACATCCTCTTCATGAATGATATGCTGAATCTTCCCCATTCTCCCTCTCTCCTCATTATTTGTTTTGATTTGTCACATCCTGCGCTTGCCCGGGAAATTATGAACATTTCCTTCTGACTATTTCCCTTCATCTTGTTCATATCACTGTTAGAATAATTCCGAAAAGGAGCGAACAGGCTCCAATCAAGAAAACAGTGATGTAAAATGGCATGCCTTCTTTAAAGTTCTTATTCTCAACTAAACTTGCAAGGCCATTGCCTAAAAACGTTGAACCGAATAAGATTAGACCCAGTATTAATAATAAAATTTCATTCCCCCCGATTCTTTCAGGTTTATTTCCTTATTTATAGATCCACTAACAACAGCCCGTCTAACCCATATACCTTGTCTCTTTCAGTTAACTTGCCGTTCTTTCTCATTGTCTTCAATGCGTTTTCTGCTTGTTTACGATTCGAATAAATATGCGGGTGGTATCCATAGAGATATTTCCCTTCACTCTTTGCAGCAATTACAAACATGTTCATTCATCAACTCTCCTTACTCAACTCTTAAATTTAGACAAAGTCTTCATTTTTTCTTTTTTAGACTGAAATCCATGTCGAATTTTTAACCTTTTCCATACCATGTACTATCCTTACTAAAGGAGGTGGCAATATGGGATTCTACGGTGGATATTCTGGTGGATACTCTGGAGGCGGATACGGAAGCAGCTTCGTATTGATCGTTGTGTTATTCATCCTATTGATCATTGTTGGTGCTACATTCCTATACTAATCTCAGAGTAATTCCAGAGCCTTTGAATCACCTCCCTGTTCGATAGACGCCATAAAACTTCTTATGGCGTTTTTTATTTTTACATTTGAATAAAAGGAATATTTTATGTAATTTTATTTTTACTCTAAATATAACTTCAAAAATTTTAACGTCTTTTCTAATTTCATGTCCCTACAATGTTCCAAACATTTCTTTTGCAATTCCTCGCCGCATTCTTTATGTACCGGAAATTCCTTATATTCTTTTTCATCAGTAATCCTTATGTAAAAGACGATTCCACCAATGTGTTCCCTACACTTAGTACACTCCAAACCATCACCTCTAATCTTATGAATCTAGCATACTCTTAATTCCCATGGTGGTCAATAGTAATTTTATTTTTATTCTAAATATTTTTTAAGAGTAGGAGAGTTCCTCCCCTACAGTACAATACGGCTGCTGCTAATGGTCTTCAGTTCGTTTATGAAATACACGAACAATTATTGCCGCTATGAAGAATAAGGCAAACAATCCAAAAGCCATTGATCCATTCTTTAAAATTATCCCAAAGATCAACAATGCACAACCAGACAAAATAAATAGTATTTTACTTAAGATATTGATCATTTACACTTCTCCATGCAATCAAAGAATGCATTTACACCAATAATACCAGCAGTATTTACACAAGCATAGCAAGCAGTTCCTGCTGTTGCTGGAACACCAGCTGTGCATGCAGCCCCACATAAAATAGCTAAACCAGTGATTGCCCATTGGCTAATATTCTTATCACCTAAGCAATCTGATACACATCCAGTCCAACTCTGAGTACTCATCATGTTAGATGAGCTTGTTTGATCTTCTGAAGAGTTTTCTGTTTCAAAGACACCAGACTTGTCTTCATCCTTAACGCCATTAACCCAATAAGCCATTTCGTTTTGAGTGCTGCTGATTTTCTTCATATCAACTTCATAGTATTCTTCAATATTCATATCACTATCAAATGAAATATTGAATGAACTAACTCTATCTACTTTTTCAGTGTCCACGTATAAATAAGAAACTGAATAAGTTACTGTACCATCATCATACTTGATAGCCCTAACTGATGCATTATCAAATACTTTTTCGTTTGATTTATGATACTTAATGTCTCCGTTTTCAATTGCCTTATTTGCCTTTGAAAGAAGTTTTTCCTTAGTCTTTTTGCTCACATCAATAGTGTGATCTGCAATAAATTCTGCTTCTGATTTTACCTTACCCTTGTCGATATTATCTGTTGAGATTGTACTCTTTGCATCACTATTTTGAGGAAATGTTGCAAAGGCCAGCACAAATACGGCAACTAATGCTAAGATCGTTCGATAAAAAGACTTGTTCATTAAAATAACCCCTTTGTAAAAATATAATTCTCATCTGGCACCAATACTTTTCAAACAGACAATCTCATAAATCACCTTCTTTCTTTAATAAATGCTACCAATCATATAAATAATTGTTAAGAAACAAAGGCGATTTTGAATAATAAGTATCACAGATGTCATTAACTCAAAGGGATATTGCTCACCTTTATAAACAACTTATGTAATTTTGTAATTCGTTAGATTTAGTAAAAACATCACCGAATTTTTTGTCTATAGTTTTCCATTGCCTTTCAGTTGTTGAAGGCAACTCATTTTCAAGGTAAATGAACAACTCATCAATTTTACTGCTAAGTTGATCCATATTTTGCACAAGTGTCTCTTTTATTGGATCAGATATATACATGGAGCCGTCCTCCCTTATGAAAAGATGATAATAGCTTTGCCGTTTTCATTTTTTATGTATGGGGAATATTTTCGCTCTAGGTAATTCCTTGATGTGCCTTCTCCCAGGCTTACATTATAAATATCTCTTACCTTATGTACTTCATATGCTTGTTCTTTTGCCTGTTCAGGTGATAGCGCCTCTATAACCAGAGACGCGTTTTCACCTTTGCTGTCTTTACACCTTACATAATACTTTTTCAATAAACATCCCTTTATCCTTTCGTCTTTTCTTGAAACAATTTAATGAATCAAGTCTCGATATGTATTTGATTTAATATTGCATAGATTGACTAGCTTGGTTAACCGCTCGATTTCCTTACTCATCGCATAACACTGATCAACATAATACTTCTTTGGCATAATCACGAACTGGACATCTTTAAATCCTTCCGCACCGGCTTCTTGCATTGCTGCAGAAAAGATGTCAATTAGGTTCCCTTTTTTAAAGCTCTCAATATACTCATCTACTGAAATAGTGTGCAAAACCTTAGCTAATACTTCCTTGGTCTTTTCATCGTTATTTACGTAAATGCTTTGTGTATGTGGTTCAATAACTACAAAATCAAGAGCGTTTACCAAGTCAATTTTTTCTTGATCAGCTAACATATTCACTCCCCTTTTTGTCGTGATATCTCATCCTCAATAGTTTTTTTCCCAGCTTTGAGGACTTCCATAAAGTTTGCTGTTGCTTCAATTTCAGCTGCTAATGAATCTACATAACGCTGCGCTTGGTCAGTTTCCCCATTTCTGATTTTCTTTCTATAATCTTCGACACCTTGTTTAAACCTTTCAATTATTTGCTCGTTGTTAATACTTCGACACTCCTTGTAACATTATTTTTACTCTAAATAAAAGACAAATTTTATCTAAATTGCTACTTCTGTATGTACACCTTTTGACTCTGAAAAATCAGCGTAGCTTAAAATATGAGCTATAACATCAACTGTCCATCCGTCCCCAAGCATATTGTATCTATGACCGTCTGCAACACCTCCTGTATAACCTTCAGGTACAGTTTGCAGTCTCTCGTATTCCAGAGGAGTAAGTTTTCTAACTCTACCATTATGTATAACTTTCTTTTGCTTATGACCTCCTCTACATGCTGTTAAGGTTGGAGCTTTAAAATGGGGGCTGTATACCCTTTGTAAAATATCATAGTTGTATAAATCAAGCCTTGCAGCTATTCGCTTATGTAGCCCATAAAAATCATAATTAAGATTGTAATAATATTTTTCATCAACATTTTCCTCAAGAATATCTGCTAAGACCTGGTGCCTTTCATTAGGTTGTTTAACGTTTGGAATGTTAGTCCAGTAATATCTTCTTCTTTCTTGTGCAGAAAGTAGTCCACTATCAATCATTATTGGTTCAACGCCTAAGTTTTTAGTAATCGTATCTTTGTCCTTCTCTTTCATACTCTCAACATTTTCATATAGAAAATACTTGGGCTTAACTGTTTTTAACACCCTCACATACTCAAAGAACAATTTTGATTTATCCCCTGCCAAGCCTGTAAAATGCTCTTCACGATCCGCTACAGTTATAGAGAGGTTCTGACATGGACTCCCGCCTAACAAAAGATCAATTTTATTTAATCTTTTTAATTTACTTTCATCTAATTCTAAAATATTGCCTAGTTGAACTGTGGAAGGATAGTTCCTTTGTGTTACAGTGATGCTCGATTTTTCGATTTCACTAGCATAATATTCATAATTAGTAATGCCAATTTTATTTAGCGCAATTTGTCCGCAACTCATTCCGTCAAATAAACTTAGTACTCTCACTAAATCACTCCATATATTTTATTTTTATTCTGAATAAAATTGATCTTTTATTTAGTTCCTATGTAATTCCTCAAACGTTCATTTGCAATATCACAATATTCCTTACTAATCTCCGTACCTATGTATTTACGATTATTTAAAGCAGCCATCTTGGCTGTAGTACCGCTCCCCATGAATGGGTCAAATACAATGTCTCCTTCATTTGACCAAGAAAGAATGTGATCTTCAGCAAGCTTTTCTGGAAATATTGCCGGATGTTGAAATGCGATCTTGTCACTAGCGCTCTTATGCATTCCAACTAAGTATCCCCATATGTTACCCTTATTTTTTTCATCTTTAGTAACTAGGCATTTTGATTTTCTCCTCACCGCAGGATTACTTTCCTCAGTAGAAGCTGCTCCACCTCTTTTGGAGTAATCGTACTTCGTTCCTGCAGTCCGACAGGGTTCTTTTCTAGGGTTAAACACTTTGGGCTTCCCTTTTGAAAATACAAACATGTATTCAAACTCTTGCTCATACCTGTTATGGTTTTGAGGTAAAGGATTTTCTTTTCGGTAAATCATTGTGTCGTGAAGATTAAATCCAATTTCTTTAAAAAATAGAGCTTGTCTAAAACTCGTCCCAGTTTCGGAACCTTTGTGTGTTTTATCCCCTACAACCCAAACAACCACTCCACCGTCTTTTGTTACTCTATACAATTCTTTAGCAGTTTCCTCAAAGTTAAATGAATACCCGTTGTAATTTCTTAAGTCATCATAAGGAGGAGAAGTCACTGTTAAGTCGATAGAACAATCACCAATATTACCCTTCATGAATTGAACGCAATCATTATTATGTATTTTGTTTAAGTCCTTTCCGTTTATATCTATCTCTCCTTTCTCTATAAAAGAGATATTTTATTATTTAATTTTGTTTTCAATCATAAAAATCAAATGCGAATTTTCCTGTCAGATATCTCTTATTGGTTAAACTGTAACATTTTATGTATTTTTCTATATTATTCTATGGTACAATTATCCTTATCTTTCAAATAAGGAGGACATGATCCATGAAAACAGCTATCAAAAGTTTACTAGCATTATCATTAGTTTTTGGAGCATTTATTGCTTCACCTATTGCTACGCCAAAAGCCTCTGCAGCTACATATGGTCAGACCTACACTAATATGCGTGTTGGTGATTCTAACATGTTTATTGGTGGAGACCAGTACCAAGTTCTTAATGGTCAAGGCGTTCTAACAGTGAACCAATATGGTATGGTAAATGCAATAGGCCCTGGTAAAGCAACTGTCGTTGTTTATAAAAATGGCGTTATTTATTGGGTACATTATGTAACTGTTACTAGATAATTTAAGAGTGGTTATCCACTCTTTTTTATTTTGTTTTACTCAAACAATTGGATTAAATCTTCAACAATCTCATCGCTGCCCCATTGTCCCGTATCCCATGAATATGTATGTAATCCTGCACTGCTCATAACTTCTCTGTATAACTCCAAAATTGAATCAATGTCTTTTCCTTCTATATACTCATCTCCCCGTACGCTTAACCGTTCCTTAATAATGATTGGATCAGCATGTAAGTATACAACCTTCGCTTTTGCTTTAATTTTATCCTCAATAAATCTAAGCTGTGGCTCTGTAAGGATCGAGTAATCTTTGAATTTCTTTGCATATACCAAGTTAGAATAAACAAACCTGTCAATAATCACGTTATCTTCGTCAGCTAGTTTGTTGAAGTGTTCAAATAACTTCTCATTTCCACTTGTGGCCAACTCAAAGCTTGAGCCTTTGATAATTGGATACTTTAGTTCTTTGCTTAGATTTGCTGCAACTGTTGATTTAAAGCAGCAATCAGGCCCCTCCAAGATAATTAATGCCATTAATCCCCCACCTTTCTTATTTTATGAAATCCAACAACCTGGTAAGTACCATCAGGAAACTTCACTTCTACCTGGTTGTATCGATAATCAACTTTCGCAACAGCTCCAATCTCATCTGTAAAATCAACAATTACCTTTTGACCTTTTTTAAACATAAGTTAAACCTCCCTTTAGTGGTGTTAATTCATGTTCTTTAAAGTAAGTAATGTCACCTGTTTCATCGCTAACTGCATAGTCATATGTAGCTGAATGCAAATGCTCAATAATCTTTCCTTTTCTTCCAACATGATGAGGACAGCCATATCGTGCATTATTGTTAATTTCTACAGCTAGTCCAACAGGATAACTCCAGTATTTAGGCAATTTAATACCCCCTAATTAATAATTGAAACCGTTCCATGTTGTCTTCCGAAGTTAATTGCATCCTGTTCATTTGATACCAGCAAGTCCACTTTATTGCCAACAATCGCTCCACCTGTATCAATGGATATGGCCTTAAATGAACTCCCTCCTACTTTTATTAATACTACGGAGTTAAGTGGAATAATACTTGGATCTGTAGCTATTACTCTATACCCTTTGTAAAAAATTGATTGTGTTATATCTACACCAGTTTTGGTTCGACCGGTGCAGCCTTCGGTACAGTTAGCAACATATGCGCTAAATTCGATATCTAGTGTCCTAGCATCATCATTTTCTCCATAAGTGATTTTATTTTTATTCTTTATTTGTTTATTCTTGTTCTTACCCTCACCTCCCTTCTTGATACTTTTCTTTTTCACTGGTTTGGGTTTAATAATAGCTGCGTTAAGAATATCATCTCGCCGCTTTTCTTGTTTAGCTTTCTGTTTCTTAACAACTTCAGAGAACCTGATTAGCACCTGATTCTTGTGTTGTGGTATGTTGATTTGTTTTGGTTTTCCATAAAATGATTCTTTTATTGAGTTATGATTGTTTCCTGTGTCTAAATGATGTTGTTCAAAATTTAAGTATGAAAAGGTTGCCAGTGGGATTAAAATTATCATAGCACATTTAGTTTTTATTGTATATAATTTAATTTTATTTTTATTCTTTATTTCTTTATAGATAAGGTTTCCTCCTATATTTCTTCCCTTTTTGTTGTCAAACTCATATTTCCTTCATTATCAACAAAATCTATTCTGCAGACAGTATGATTATATATGCTATTTTTGTAGACTTTCGGAATAAAATTGTTACCTCTTCTGAAACCAGTAAACATGAGCAATGTTCCTCTGGTATACCAAGATTTCTCGACTACCTCTTTCTTTCCGCCACCAATTGATCTAGAAATCTGTTTATTGTAATGACTAAAGCTGCCCGACCACTGTTTAACTGTAACCACCCCTGTAGGTGTTAGAAGAGTAATTGTATGTTTGTTTTTATCCCTATCTAAAACAGTGCCTATAATCCGTGTAGTCTCATATTCATAGAGAGTTTTCCCTCTCCATTGATAAGATTTACCTTTAACCGGCTCTGCTGGCAGTTTATAAAAGTCAGCAATATCATACTTGGCAAAGTTTACACCAGAAAGCTCATGGTCATTATAATAATAGCTCAATGAATCCATTTCCCACTTGCCTAATGACCCATCGGCGTATTTTTCCCACTCTTTTATTAATAAACAATCATTCAATTTCTTCAGTGGTTCTTCTGTTGTTATCCAGGACTTTATATTAGACATCTTGTTATCATATTCTTTTTTAAAAGCTTTTTCAGAAATGACAAGCTGCCCGTTTAACATGTCGACTACACTATCCTCACTGAAATGCTGGTTATAAAATGAAGCTGATACATCATCCAATAAAAGAAGTTTATCTTTTGGCGACTTTAATGTTTTGTACACCTTTTTGCTGATGTAATCTTTAAAGCGAAAGAATCTCACTTCTTGTGCAAATTCTAAAGGAACAATGTTGTTTTCAATTAGCATTTTTAAATTAGACAACGTAAGTTTATTTTTCGGTTCTGATATTAAGCTAATAAAGGCCTTCATGATTTCTTGCCTGTCTCCAAAAGAATCAAAGCAGCCTCCTTTTATTAATTGGATTACTTGTCCTTTCTTAATAATGCCGCTCTTAAACATTCTTTCAATAAAATCGTTAAAGTCACTATATGGTCTATTTAGAACTATATGATGAATAACATCGTCTCCAATTCCATTCATTCCTTTAAGTCCAAATAAAATTGAATTGTTGTTAATATCAGTCCTAAAACCAAAATCAGCCTTATTTATATCTGGAAGGTCTATTTTAATCCCTCTTTGTCTGATGTTTCCGATAGCTGAAGCAACTTTGCCGTAGTTTGTAGCAGCTGTCTTTTTGTTGTCTTTTGTATCCTCGGTATCTATTCCTCCGCTGTTTACCGTTAAACAAGCAGTATTCCAGTATAAAGGATTATATCGATAGTTTAAGTTCAATTCCTGTAACGCAATAATTGAATATGCCAAAGTATGGAGTAAACTAAAACTGTAGCCGAACTGTCTTTTAAATTGAACATTCCAGACATAATTCAAAAGGTTATCGGAAGTGCCAGTCTCCTTTCCTTTTTTAAAAAACAATTCTTCCACTTCTTTTAGTACATCTTCTTTCTTTTTTGCTATGGATTTCCTAAGATAATTTGATTCTTTAATGTCAAAGTTTGCTATATCTTTATCCATGACCATCTGCATAACCACTTCTTGAGTATCAGCAACACCATAAATGTCCTTAAGGTGCCTCTCCATTACTCTGATTTCCTTTTCGCTTAGACCGTACCGCCTCATTTCTTCATACCATTTATTAAGGTTATTTTTGTATTTAACATATGTATCTACAGGCTGTTCTTCACCGTCTGACATAAGCCTCATTAAAGAATTGGTTACTGCTGCTTCAAGTAAGTTCTTAGGTTTTACTTTGACAACTGATTGATGACCAACTTCAGTTGAGAACTGGAACAAATCCATGATCTCCCAATTACCAGCCATTTCCCATAGCTTATCGTCCTCATACTCAATTACGTCTGGATGGATGTATTTGTTGTATGTTTCCTTTAAGCTTCCTTGCCATTCGATTTCTTTATTCTCGATTAATTGGTCTAATGTTACTCGAATCTTATCTAAAGCCTCAATCGTTAGAAGATCAAACTTTACTGAGCCCATGGCTTCACTGTCACCCATATTAAACTGTGTAATATAAGCTCCTTTAGGAGTTTTCATCATTGCATTCGACTTTGTATATTCATCGTTAAAGATAATTACTCCGGCTGCATGAGAAGACCGCTTATTAGTTAATCCTTCAATTTTTAAAGCTGTTTCTTTAAGATTAGGGTATTGTTCAACCTCCCTAATAAACTCTTTAATCGGCTTCCTGTCAGTTTCTTTGTCACCATAAAAACAATGCGTTAATGGCCAGTTAGACCCTCTTTCAAAAGGAATCATTCCACTTAAATACTGGGATATATCATTATCGATTCCTAAGCCTCTACACGCTGTCTGAAGCGCTGATTTTGAACCCTCAGTTCCAAAAGTAGCAATTTGAAGAACACGTTTGTCTCCAAACCTTTCTCTAAGTGCCTTAAGAATTTTTTGTCTTTTTGATCCTTCAGTATCAATATCGATATCTGGAAGGTCAGGTCTCGATTTATGTATATGTCTCCAATGTGGTAAATCATATTGCATTGGATTAATTTGAGTATTGTCGAGTAGATAATTAACTAAGTAACCTGCAGCACTTCCTCTGGCTGCCCCAACTAAACTATCTCCTCCACACTCATCATCCCAAATAATATTAATGATTTCTCTAACTGTTATGTAATAAGAAGGCATAGACTGATTCAGCTTTTGGCTGATTTCCCAAAGTTCACCCAGCTCAACGTTAATCCTGTTCAATATTTTATGAAAAGCTTCTCTCGTTAGTTCGCTTGTTTTTAATTTCTCTTCAAACCCGTCCTCAATTAACTTAAGGAGATATCTATCTTGTTCATCTGCTGATTCAGACATCTTTTTTATATATTCATATTGATCATATGCTGGTTTAAATAAATGTCTTAATTTAAAGTTAGGAAGCTCCATCTTAGGGATAATTGGTTCGTGCTCTATAGTATAGTCTTCAATCATCTCACCAATGAGCATTGTATTTTTTATGGCCTGATCGATGACTTCTTTATCAATGTAATCCATTCTCTCATAAATTTCATCAACATTTTGAACGAAACAGGCTTCATAAAAGGAATCAACTTCTCTTTCTCCATCTTTAGCGTTTAAAAAGGCTTGATGAATTGCTCTATCTTCTGGTCTTAGATAGTGAGCATCTGTTGTAACAATCATTTGCAAGTCATACCCGTTGGCTATATCTATCAGCTTCTTGTTACAGTAAATCTGTTCTTCACTCAGTGCAGGTTGAAGCTCGATAAAAAACTTATCCTTCCCAAAAACCTCTATACACCAAGTTATAAACTCTTGAATCTTTAGTTTGTGCTGCTTAATTGACTGAGAATCACCAGTTTCTTCAAAAGCCTTTATCTTTAACAGGTGAATGTTTACCTCAGACCCCAGGCAAGCTGTGGTAGCAATGATGTGGCCTGGATCTTTACTTAATAGCTCCTCTACATCCTTTTTTACTGTCGGCACTCTTTCCATTGTTCCTGTATAAAATGAGTTTTTCCAGGCTTGAGAAGACAATATTCTTAACTGCTCATGTCCTTTTGGATCAATTGCCAACATCAAGAAATGCGGAAATTTTGTCACTCCTGATTTATAGTTATCTCGAACTTCCTCTAAAGAATCGACTAGGTACGCTTCATTGCCCAATATCAGTTTAAAATCTTCTGGCATATCCCCCTTCTTTTTCATTTCTCTAACTGTTCGAATAGCATCCAAATGTGCTGAGAGGACTTCATGGTCTGTTATGGCCAGCCCCTTATATTCCATCTTAACTGCAGTTTTGAGCAGTTCTTTAACTGAGTTTGTTGAGTCTAGAAGCCTTATGTTACTCCTATCTGTGTGGCAGTGACATCCTATCAACTTTATTCCCCCTTAAAACACAAGTTCTTTTTGTTTTGTGCGAACCACCTCCAATTCATAAATCTCGATTTGAGGTGTTTTCTTGCCTTTGTATTCATTTGCCTTTGCTTTACCAATTACATTAATGATTAATGTTTCATTTGTTTCTGTAAGCTGATTAAAGTAATTCTCATCACTTTTAAATCTTATGTATTCAATATCGCCATGCTTAAATTTAACAGTTGTCTTATTCTTTTTCCCTAAATGCTCAATTTGTTCAACATCAATTTCAAGATCCGTTATAGCTATTAATGGTTCTTCAACTTCGTAACCCCAATAGTCTTTGTAACCATCAAGTTGAAGGATAAATTCTTTTCTCAATCGTTTTGCTGGTATTTCAAAATCAACATTCTGAATATCATCTTCGATATCTATGTCTTTAAATTTTTCATTCAGCACTTTGTTCACCAGGATTAAGTTCTGTCGTTTAATTGCAAAGCCAGCTGCATTTGGGTGACCTTCAACAAACTCAAATAATCCAGTATCTATAAGCTCTTTCTTAAAATCCTTTATAAACCCTTTGTCATATCCTCGTATAGAGCCACTCAAGATCTCTTTGCCTTTTTCGGGATCGTTTCTGGCTAACAAGACCGGCTTTTTATATTCTTCTGCAAGCTGATTGGCCACCAGTCCAGTTAGGCTTTTATCTAGAATTCCTTCAATGTAAACAATCAGTACTTTATTCGCTGTTAAACTTTTCTCCTCTATTCTATTTTTAATTTCCACTCCAGCTGCATCTGCAATCCGTTTCTGCTTTGCTTTTAGATTTCCTAGAATCCTAACTGTGTCATCATGTATTGACACAAGCTCAGTTTCACTTTGCCCACGTTTTTTGTAGGGTACCTTTTCTTTAGAAAGGAGGAATGCTCTCATCATTTGATCTTTTTCTTCACTGCTTCCAACCCTAATGGCAGCGTTAATTAAAGGGTTAATAAAGAACTGTGTATTCTGTATGTTCTTGTCACCCTTGGTTGAAAACTCTTGCTTCTTAAACAGCTTCTTTAATAATGGATGTTTAATTTTCTTCAAGCCTTCATTCATAAAATACCTGGTTTCAAGGTTTCTTGAATCAGCCGAATCAGCAATGTTACCAATAGATACAAGGTCTAAGAATTGTTCGGCTTCATTTTTATTTAGCTTTTCATCAATTGCCTGGCAAAATTTATAGGCCATTCCTGCACCTGTCAGAGTTTTATTCGAATAATTAGGCGAAAGTTGATTATTTACTACGATCGCATGTTCAGACACTCGTTCACATTCATGGTGATCAATAACAATTATTTCTGTGCCTCTCTTATTAAGAGCCTCATGTTCCTCAAATTGACTTGAACCTGCATCTGGGATTATGACTAAGTCAACATCATCAGGAATTGTATCAATAAAAATCCCATGCTCTTTCCCATCTTGAATTCTGTAATGTATATTAGCTTTCGGACAAATCTTCTTTATGTAATTTATAATGATTGAGCTGGATGTGTATCCATCAACATCACTGTCTACCTGGACAAACAATTTATTTTTATTCTTTAAATGCTTAATAAGACAATCTGCAGCTTTATCAATATTATTAAGCTTTGAATAATGAATAACTGAACTGTGATCAACATTAACAAACAACTTTGGATCTTCTATGCCTCTATTTTTTAAGATAGTAGCTAAAGGGTCGAAATTATAATCATTGTCGCCAATTAGTCTATACTCCATTAAATTCCCCCTTCATCTGTGCCAATCTCAATTTTCCTTCTCATTAGCTCCTCTAGAGTTTCCTTTCCCTTATCAGCTGGGCTGTCCTTATAATCCAGTAAGTCTTCATAATCCCACAAAACATACACACGAACATAAGGAGTAAATTTTGCTGCGAGTTTTAGAATTTTCTTCTGATATTCAACCAATTTTTCTTGATATTTCTCCTCTGTTTCATGTTCTTTTGGTGGTCGGTATTTATCAAGAGCAATAAAAACTTCTTCAACACCAAGAGACAATAGTATATCACGGTGAAAATTAGAAATATTACTTGAACAAACAGCACAGGTAAAGTTTGATTCACCGTAAAAGTCTTGACATTTTAATACTGATTTTTCAGATTCGAAAATTAATACTTTCTTAAACCTTTCAATCGAGTTTTTTGTTTTATGTAATCCATATAGATTCATCATCGTTTGATGGTTATATAAGGTATTCCCAACTTTTAAAGGCATATATTTATAGCCTGCATCAACTTCTTCTTTAATCATTGAGCGCCTACGTATACCAATCAATCTATTATTTAAATCTCGATGAGGAATGGTAATCCCTTCTGTATAAGGTCTAAAATAGTACCCAATCTCAAACTCTTTTAATGTTTTGTGACTTATTCCCTCACCTAGCCACAATTGGTGAGGATAAGGCACAAATACATCTAGAACCGTTTCATCAAAGCTGGGGAGCTCAATATGTATTTTCTTCTTTTTTTTGAACTTCCCCATCCATTCCCAGTCATCGATCAAATCATTGTTTATGTATGTCTCTCTATTCCCAAATCCAAATGTTCTTCCTGCTATTTTGGCAACATATTCGACAGCCTGATTAAAAGAAATATTAATTCCTTTTTGGCTTTTTGCTCTTATAACAAGTTCAAATACATCAAAATTATCTCCACACTCTGTATAACAGTGAAACTGTTTTGCTTCATGATAGTAATACAGCTTATAGCTTCCGCCAGAAGCATTGTGACAAACAGTTCTGTAAATCGGATTTCCTTGTTGATCCCACTGATTGTTCTCGCTACCTAAATCTTTTAAAATCTTATGTATATCCTCAATGGTCAGGCTTTCTTTTACTCTGTCTTTATCATACTTCAAAGGGCGCTACACCCCTCATCCTGCTTTTATATTCAATTTCTCAACTGTGATTAGTTCATTGTCAAGATTTGTTGTGAAACAGTCCTTAATCCGCATGTTGCCCATATTGATATGGGAAAAGACTTTAGCTTTGTCATACTCATTTCCCCTATTTTTAAATACATGTGTAACAAAATTTGGCTCTGGATAAAATCCTTCTTTTAAGATTGGATCAATTGCATCCTTCTCTTTTTTACTTAAAGGAAGAATTATCATTGCAGCATCTGTTTTATCTGCGATGGCCTTACTTCCTCTCAAGTAAGAAGCATCTATTACTTGTCCTTTTAACCATGCTTCTTTCCAATCACCATTCAGCTGAGTTGCACTCATCATATAGACATCGTATTTGTTACATAAGCCTTTTAACTTATCCGACATAAGCAAAAGAATTTGGTCTTCCCTCAAGTTGACACCACTTTTTTTGCTCATCTCTGAAAAAATGGTTACTGATGAGTGAATATAATCGAAATAAACGTACTCTACATTGTTTTTAATGACGTTTTTTTCAATTGTTCTTTCAATCTCCTGAATATTAAAATCAGGCAGATGTTCGAACCATATGTTAGACTCTTGAAGAACCTTAGCA
Organism: Bacillus sp. AF23; assembly: GCF_020861455.1. Taxonomy (NCBI): domain Bacteria; kingdom Bacillati; phylum Bacillota; class Bacilli; order Caryophanales; family Bacillaceae; genus Bacillus; species Bacillus sp. AF23. Next base: position 86,384 of record NZ_JAJHVY010000014.1, on the reverse strand, counting down.
GCCTTACGCACAAGTTGTTTTTCTTGTTCATTGATTGTGTTTCTAAGGATTTTTTTCTCTTCTACACCACTAATGTAGGCAAGTGCTAAGCTTTGCAATTCTTCGGCCATCATTTCTGTTGAAATAACAGTAGCACTTTCACTCCATGGGTTTGATACCCATTCCTTCTTTTTAGGATCATAAAGTTCGGTTGCACTTAAGCGACAAGCGTCAGCGACCATGTTTCTTGTTTTACCGCCACCTGTGATACTTGAGCGCAGATAGAACTTTTTCTTCCGTGATCCGCGAAAAATTGAGGTGAGCATTTCGCTATTTAATGGAACTCCAATATCCGGCGACTCTTCGAATGAATCCAATAATTCATTAATACCTTCTCCGCCCTGGATTCCCACACTTTCAGATGAAGTTCTGAATTTTTCTTTTATGTCTACAATCTTCATTTCATAAGCTGCTAAAATCTCATCAATCGACTTCTTATCAAACTGTTCTTGCATCTTTTCCTGTTCTTTTGGGTCAATCAGAGATTCATCATATATTTCCTTAATATCGAATCCCAAGCCATCCATTTCTCTAAGCAGACTAAACTTTTTTAATCTTTTATAGTGGTAATCAAAGTTTTCGACAACTGCCAACTCTTGTATTCTTTCTATATATTCAAGACCGTTATTATCATGGAAAATCTTATACTGAATATCGTAATCCTTTAGATATCCATCTATTTCAACCTCATTCAATACTTCAGTTCCTTGATGAAATAGGTTGCTCATCGCAAAAAACAATATTGAATGAAACCTTGAAGGAAAATCATCCGAAGTTATCTTATATTTATTGCTCTCTGACAAGATTGTGGGATCTTTCAAAATGCTCCCTAAAACTTGAATTATTGCCTGTTTGTCTTGTAGCAAATGGATTCTCCTTCCTATAGCGTTGAGATATCAACTAGACCTCTTTTCTTTCTCATTCCTTTTTTTATGACCAAAGTAATTTCTTCTCTTTTATGATTTTTTGGGTCTTCAGCTGATTTCCGGATGGCTTTTTGTCTAATGTAATGCCGCTTTGCTTCATCATAAACAAATGGAACGATTCCAATGCCATCTCCTTCTCTGGGTTGATTATCCAAAGTTTCATAAAAGTATCTAAGCGCTAGTTCAATGCCTTTAAGCTTATACCCATATTCCTCTTGATACTCTTTAATTTGTTTCAACATCATGCCAGTTGGAGATGTAAGACCATATAAATTGCATATGTATTGAATTAACTCTTTTCTGTGATCTGCTTCTTGCTTCCAGGTATTAAAACACTTTTCATGGTAATATCTTTTTTTATAAGGAATGGCTGAGTCTTTGTCTAACTTGGTCTCGCAATATGGACATTTAACTTGTCTCCCCAAATAATCACTCCTAATAAGGAGGAGAGAATAATCCCTCCTCTTTTATTCAGCTAGAAGGTCTTTTAGATCATCTAGAATTACAGACATGACACCTACTTGCTTACGGCTGCACTCAGTAACTTTTACACCCTTACCTAAATGTTTCTCTGTAATCTCATTAACTTCTTCTAAACGGCCTTCTTCATTAAGCTTCATGCCAATTTCTTTAATTTGATCCATTAATGAGTTGAAATCAAGTTCTTCTGAAGCGTTGTTTTGTTTTTGCTCTTCGTATGTAACAGCGACAATTCCTTCTGCTTGCTCCTGTCTTTCGACTGCCTCAATAATTGCTTTTTCTAAGTTTTCCGCAGTAAATTCAGGAAGGTATGTGTCAATGTAATCAAATCGGCTACGAGCAAAATGCTCTTCAGTTTCAGCTAACCAAGCACTTGATTTGATTACTTTTCTATCTTCATCAACACCATTAGAACTTAGATAAAGAACAATATCGCTGTTATCAATTACTGGAGCTAAAACTCGTTTATCCCCCTTCGGATATACTTTGCCTTTTTTGTCTTCAGCAGCATGAGCAATAAAAATAACCGTAAATCCTACGCCAATTAATTTATTGATTTCTTCCCATACTTCAGTTTCATACTCTTTCCAAAGGCCAAACCCATCATTACCATCTTTAATCCGTTCTACATCATATTGCTCGCAGACATATCTAGTCGCATATTTAGCAAAAGCGTCTACTTCATCAACAATGATTGTCTGATACATCTCTTTGGCCTTTTCAGCGTTTTTGGTTAATTGCTTGTTTACTTTTTTAAAATCAGCCCAACTATTGATAGGCATGAATTGGACACCGGCAATGGCATTTAATCCTTTTTCGAATGGCAGATATAATGGTTTCTTCATCCGAGTGCTTTGCTTAGTTTTACCTAAGTTGTTAGAACCGTAGATTGTGATAACTTTTCCTTCTAATCCTTTTGCTACTACAGAAACTTGTGGGTTGAAAATATCGATTGCCATTATAGTTCTCCTTTTATTTTGAATTTGTTGGGTGAGTCGGAGCTCACCCCAGTTATGTATTAGATTAATGATCTATTTTATTTTAGAAAGGGAGATCATCATCTGAAATTTCAACCGGCTTTGAAGGCTTGTTATTAGGAGCACTTCCACCAAAGCCAGACTTTTTATTGTTTTCATTGCTGCTTTCGTTCTTAAGTCCTTCTAGATATGTCTCTCTTTCAGTCAATGCTTTTTTAATTACTTCTGGATTAAAAGCATTTTTACTATCTTCATCATAAGGATCGTTCCCACCTGTAACCAGATACTCCCTTTTTGTAATGGAGGTGATTTCTTTTTTGTCTTCTCCAAATGCAGCAGTTTTAGTTGTTACTTTTTGTTCTTTATAATTAATAATCTTTCCGAAGACATTAACCGTAGATCCTTTTTCATAATTGTTTTCAACATATTGAGAACCTTCCTTAGTCACTACAAATGTAAAAGGAATGACTTTCCCGCCATACAAAGGGATATAACCATTTAAATTAACTCTCCCTGTTTCTTCACCTTTAACTTTTTCTTCAGTCACATTTTTAACAAACAATTCAACATCAAATTCAGCTTTAGGATTAAATTCTTCATTAGCATCTAGTCTGTTTACAAAGTTAGTGGTTAACTGTGGGTACGCCTTTAAAATCCCTTGAGAGTAATATTCGTTTAATCCAATCTTACCTTGGGTGATTCTCACTTTATCAGCTTGATCTCTCCCATGTTCTGCGATGGACTTATAATCACTTATGATAGTTTGATACCCTTTTGCAATAGCATTATCTGTGCCATCAGCTTTCTTATATTTTGAAAATCCTTTCACTGTATGTACTTCGTTTGGGGCAACCTCAATGTCTAATTCAATATTTAATCCATTTCCATTTTTCCATTCAGTGTGTCGTACTTCAGCTAAAGTTCCTTCAATTGTTACAATGTTATTTGCTTCGCGTAATACCGTTTTGTTTTCTACCATGTAAATAATCAGCCTCTTTCTTTTATAAATTAATTTTATTTTTACTCTTATTCTTTCTATAATGAGACTTGCTGCTAAACTTACAATCTCTAATACCAAGTAGTTTGTTTAGCTCTATGTATCTCTTTTTAGGAAAATGCCAAGGCTCTGGATCGCCTTTAATGTTTCTTACTTTAATGATCGTATTATGTCTTACAATAATCTTTAGATTTCCATATGAATATGTCTTTGAAATAAAACCTTTCTTAATTGCTTCAGGCCTAAATTCCTTTACCAACATTACATTCCTTGTTAATTTTCTTCTAGCCTGGTCTTCTTCGATGTCATAATTCCTTTTAACATCATTTCTATAGGCTTCAATTGCAGCTGGGCTAATTTTTAATATCTTCAATTCCTTTTTCACTTACAACCTCCTTTCTCTCTGTGGGATATTCTTATCTTACATCACGCTTACATTATCGTCAATAGTAATTTTATTTTTATCCTAAATAATTTTTAAGAGAAGTTCCGTTCTAAACGGAACACCTTGGGCGAAGCTATTCATATTTCTTTTTAAGCTCTTTAAAGGTTACTTTCTTCAAATCGTAATCATCCATTGCAGATGAAGTAGCATTGTCGGTATCCAAAGCCTCTTGTTTATAAGTCTCAAGACTTCCCTTTGGTTCAATAGCCAAATCAGACAATTGCTTTACGTTTTTATATATCTCAAGCAGATAATCATAATTATCATCGAACTCAGAAGGATGATTCTTCATTGATTTAATCTGCTTTTCAATTGCCTCTTGAGTATCTTCTAAATCAGAAATCTTGCCTTCATCTTCATAACCTGCATAAAGCTGAACTAATGCATCATTAAAATCGCTAACATATGTTCCATTTACTTTATGTAGGTCATTAAAAATAACATCATGCCATGTTGTCTCAACTTCGTTAATTATTTCTTCTGAACTTGCACCTAAAGAAGTCATATCAGTGACAAGACTTTCTTCTTTCTTAGAATATGCTTCTAGCTGCTCAAGTTTTTTGTTCTTTTTGTAAACTTGATAGCCATAGATTCCTCCAATTATAAGTGCAACCACCGCACAAACTGAAACAATCCAAATAACTTTTTTAGTTTTCTTTGGCTTTTCTAAAGGTAACTCCCCTGTAGCCTCATGATCCATTTTGTTTATCCCCCTATAGTAAAAAAGAATCATTAATTCAATAACATATTACCATGAGGGGAAAAACTTAACAATTCCTTTTGAAATTAAAATAAAATGATAATTTTATCTAAAGAAGAAGCCCTGTCAAAATTGACAGAGCTTCCTAATCACTGTGTACTAGCAAAAGCAATAAAATCACGCATAGGTTTAGTCATTTTCGGCCCACCATTATCTCCAGATGAGTAAGCTGCATTATGTAGCCCCACAATTTGACCACTTGAATTTAACATAGCAGACCCTGATTGACCACCGGCAGTGTCAATGCTATAGAATGCTACATTCGTTGACTCAGAGGTTACCTTTCCAGACATACCATACTGAGAAACAGATCCATCTCTATCAATTAGGTCTCCTGGATATCCTGTGATTCTAATTGATGTACCTTTAATATTAGTGACTTGTTTTGTAGGCAATATTCCCACTACATCACCTATATTCTTTCCAGGCGTTGGCTTAAGTTTTATAATCGCAAAATCATAATCTGAAGATCCTTTTGAGTTGATATATCCCTGAGGCACAAGATATTTTTTCATTTCATAGGCACCATAAGAATAGTGTGAATTATTAACACCAGGAATAGTGTAGCCATACTTAATATATTCTTTAGAATCAGTATCATACACACAATGTGCATTTGTAATAATCATGTCTTTCCCTATGACATTGCCTGTACAAGTATAGCTATATTTGCTATTTTCCCCATAAAACCAGGAAATCATTTTATACGGAGATACATTTGTATTGCTTACTTTGGTACGTCCATCTGACCCTATTACTTTAAATGGACTAATCACTTTTGATTTGTCCTTTAACAATGGCAACAGTGTGTTTTTATTATAAACTTTCTCAGGTTTTAACTTAGCAGTATCAAATTCCTTAAACTGTTCTTTTTTAAACTTTTGTCCACTACCTGGTACAAACTTATCAGGCAAGTTAGACTTGTACTTATTAGCAACCTCTTCAATTTGAGAGTAAGGAATTACTTCTCCATCAGAACTAACCATGTCATAGGAGCTAGTTTCATTGGATTTCCCTAACGCTACAGAAGGCAAAGTAACCAGCAATAGAAAAAATGCACAAAAAACACCGAACTTTTTCATCATTTTCCTCCCCCATATAATCATTTGTTCAACTTTATCTTAAATGATAATATATGGGAATTCAACTATATTTTTATATTATTTCATATTTTTGTATTGTTGTCCTTGGAGGATTTGATTCTTTTAATATATTAAACCATACTTTTATTTTTTTACCTTGCTTGAGGTCATCTTTGGTATCAATCTCACTTAAGCCTATTATCACTACTTGATTTTTGTACTTGTTAATAAGTTGTTCTTCCGAAAGCTCATAATCTTCTTTTGCTGGAGCTTCTGTACTAGTAATGAGAATTGCACTATCATTGCCTTTAAGTGCAACATAGCCAACTAGGCTCTGCATCTTTGTTTCGCCTCCGTTTGGTTCATTTTTATTGCAGCCTACAAGGAATAAAGTAAACGCCATCAAGATTACTCCCAGTTTAGACAACTTTCTCCCTCCTCTAAATAATTTTTATTAAAAGAATACATAAAAAAGTGTATAACTAAAAGAAAAGTTTCTATCATATTAAACAATTTCACTCCATAGCCACATATCGATAGTTTGCAATGTAAATCCATCAGGCAGCGTCTTCATTTTCACATTAACATTGTATCTTCTGCCGGTTGTTTTATGTACAATAGCCAGTTCTTCACCATTAAAGAAACGTACTATAGCCTCATCAAATGCAATTGATTGATTAACCACGTATCCCTCTTTTAATGCTCTGATAAACAAATAAGGGTCATTTTTATACAGCTCGTAAAGGACATTGGCATATTGTTCGTTCTTGTCTCTAAGTAGTTCGAAATTGATCAACGGTATGTATAAATCTTTATCTGATAAATTTAGTTTGTTTCTAAAAAACTTAATTGCTTCATCCTGTTCCTTTGAAATTATGTTTGGCATTCAGTTATCTCCTTTATTTTTTATGTAATGTCTGAGGTGAGCAGTCATAGATTGGGCTAGGATTGTCTAATCAATATTCTTCTAGACTGTAGTCTTTTGCACCTTCTTCGAGATGTGCTTTCTTTTGAAAACATCAGTCTTTATCTAAATAAAAAATTACTTTTATGCAGACTCAATACTGATGCCAGTATCTTTTAACAATTCAATCTGTTCCGTTGGAATATCAGCTTTCACCATACTCCACCCGACTAAGGTCATACCGTAATAAAGATCGGTTAATTCAACTTCATCATTCAACTCACCTTTTAATCGAATCATTCGATCTTTATATTTTTCATGACCAACAATATCAAAGCTCTGATTATAAATTGCATATGTTTTACCGTCTGCTTCGTTGTCTTGATATGGGGTATAGACTGCCCTGCCGTCAGACAGGCTTGGATCAGTTTTCAACCATTCATATACCTCATCATCAGATTGAGCAAGCACATATGTAAAGATACCCCGCTCACTTCCCTTAGGTGCAAAGTGCTCTAGCATAATTTCATATAAGTTCATTTCATTACCTCCCTGGATTCTGTTTAAAATATCGTTTTTATTCGGTTTCTTTTCTTACCCATTTTCTAACCTTCACTTCTTTTAACTCCACTTCATAACAATCCACTTGATCTTCAAATTCCCAAGGGCTTTCATACTGGTTTTCAGTTGCACCTTTGCTATAGAAAGTTTCAAAAAAGCGACCCTGATATGAGAACACAATTCTATAGTGAATGCTCCACCTAGACGTGTCAGTGATTTCTTCCAGTAGTGAAGACTCCGGCAGCCCCAATTCATTTACCATGTATTCTTTGTCCAATTTAATTTTCATTTAGAATAACCCCTCTTCCTTTGCAGCATTTACATTCAACTAAAGGCTCGTTGATTTTAGCCATCAGATCATCTAAAAATTTCTTAATATTACTCTTCAAATCCTCAACGTCCTTACCACTAAAAGGATCTACAATTGGGTAGCTCTGATAGGCTTTAGGTGCAACATTGTAAATTTCAACTTCCCGCTTTGTTTGAAATCTTTTCTCAAGTTTAGGCTTTCTCCGTTTGTACATTGCATTAAGATCAACTATATACTCGTGAGGTTTGTAAAGCTCCAGAACCTTGACCACAGTTAAACAGAAATCATAATCACTCGTGATTCTTGCAAATTTAGGGTTTATATTGGCTTTTATATGGTTTCTGATAATCTTATAGCTTTCTTCTCGGGACAAGTAGCACGGTTTTGTTTCAAGAAGCATTGGATGAGTTTGAATTCTATCCAGTAAGTTATAATTCAAGTTAAAATTATGACTTTGCAGCTTAAGTTCTCCGTCAATCTCTTCAATTACGTTCATTTCAAACTCAATTTTTTGATTCTGTTGTGGGACTTCTTCAAATTTCAAATCATATAGACCCTTCACTTCATAGTATTCACTGTCTTCACCTATGTAAGAAGCTTTAATTACTTTTGGAGTTAATTCAGATTCTTGGAATCCCTTTTTTAATTCATACCTATGATTGATTTTTTTAGCTGGCAATTGCTTTTCAATAACTCTTGGCTCCTTATCTAGCTTAAACCAGTCTGACTTATACGTTTCAGATACTCGTTTCCCATCGAATAGCAATTCATCTAATTGACTATGAAAATATCTCTTTCCCTCAATATTGTCAGACACCAAAAAACAGTTATTTGTTTTAATACCAATTAGCTTCATGAAAATTCCCCTTTTTTTAATTTTATTTTTACCTTAATAAAATCTCTGTTTTATCAAGATTTCTGTTTACTTACTTCTTCTAATTTTATTTTTATCCAACAAATCAATTATGTAAGTCTCGTACATGTCATCCCAATAAGGATCTGTTCTTGCTATGAACTTCTTTGTTCTTCCGTTCTCCTCAATCTTAAAGGTTTGTCCCTTTTGAATATCAGTGAACTTTTTCTTTCTCCAAATGCCCCTGATCAACACTTCAACTTTTTTAACCTCAACTGTTTGCTGCTGCATCACATTCCTCCTTTTTGATTTTCATGTATCAAGCCTGTACAATATTCAAAAACCCTAAAGGATGATGAACATGTGTGGCAGGTTCACTTTATTTTCTGAGTTTGATGACATCATCGAGCAATTCAACATAGATCAATTCTTACCCGAAGGTGAATATCACCCAAGCTATAATGTCGCTCCTTCACAAAACATCCTGACAATCATAAACGATGGATCCAATAATCGTCTGGGCAAACTTAGATGGGGTCTTATCCCTCCTTGGGCTAAAGACGAAAAAATCGGTTATAAAATGATTAATGCTCGATCTGAAACATTGGCCGTGAAACCAAGTTTTCGAAAGCCACTCGTCAGCAAACGTTGTATCATACCCGCTGACAGTTTTTATGAATGGAAGCGTCTTGATCCAAAGACTAAGATCCCTATGCGGATTAAGCTTAAATCATCTAATCTCTTCGCTTTTGCCGGCTTATATGAAAAGTGGAACACGCCAGAAGGCAATCCGTTGTACACTTGCACAATCATCACAACAAAGCCTAATGAGCTTATGGAAGACATTCATGATCGGATGCCAGTTATCCTTACTGATGAGAACGAAAAGGAATGGCTAAACCCTAAAAATACTGATCCTGATTATCTACAAAGCTTACTGCTGCCTTATGATGCTGATGATATGGAAGCATATCAGGTTTCATCATTAGTGAATTCACCTAAAAATAATTCACCTGAGCTCATTGAATCCCATTAAGTACCACTGCCATATCGCTTTATATATCACCTTCTCTTAGCTAATATGTTTTAAGTAGGAGGTGATATTTTGTTTGTATCGCCAATGCTATTGCATTCAATAAAAGAGCCATTTGACGACGAGAACTATATCACTGAGCTCAAATTTGATGGAATCAGACTCATCCTTTCTAAATTTGATAATCAGATTAAGCTATACACTCGTCACAACAACGAAGTAACAAGCAAGTTTCCAGAACTCTTGGACTTAGATATTCCAGATGGAACAGTACTCGATGGTGAAGTTATTGTAGCTGCCCCAGGCGGTGCTCCTGACTTTGAAGCTGTAATGGAACGTTTCATGTCCAAAAAATCAGCCCATAAGATTGTTTACTGTGTCTTTGATGTTATTTACAAAGACGGTCAGTCAATAGCAGCTAAGCCGCTCACTGAGCGTAAGACAGTTCTAAACTCACTTGAGCTAAAACACTCTAATGTCTTTGTACTCGAAGGAATTCAAGGTAACGGACTCGCTTACTTCAACCTGGCCAAGGAAAAGAATTTAGAGGGAATCGTACTCAAGAAAGCTGACTCCCCTTATGAGATCAATAAACGTTCGCATAATTGGTTAAAAGTGATCAATTACGATTACTCTGAGGTTCTCATAACCGGCTACACCAAGAAGAATATAAAATTCCTTCTGTCTTATCCTGACGGAACTGCAGCTGGGTTTATGGAATTCATGCCACATACAGAACGAAGTAAGTTCCACTCTATTAAACAAGTAAAATCTGAATCTGATGAATATGTATTTATTGAGCCTATCGTATGTAAGGTTAAGCACAGATTTAAGACTAAGCATGGAAAACTCCGCATACCTTCCTTCGAATCCTGGAGAGTATAATCTCTCCGTTACATAACTACTTAGTGCCGAGCAATTAAAAATCCTATTGAAAATTTAGTACATGGATCAATTAGTTATTATCAAATAAGAACTTTAGTGAATTAATTGCACATGTCTTTTATAAATTTGAATTGTCCTTTTTTATCTAATTCTAAAAACAAATCAATCCGATTTTGTGAACTGCTTCTTCCTCTAATTTCGCTCATTTTTGCTTGAAACATTTCTTCTGCAGATACTCCATGAGCTTTAGCGATCCAATAAATTTCTTTTAACAGTTTTTGTGCATTATTATATGACCATATTGTATACGGGAATCGAGTTGGCATTACTGCAGTTTCATCATCTGGAGCTGCTACCGTATATGGCAGTGACCTGTCAAAGATCTCAGTGTGATAGTCATACCACAACCAGAGCATGTCAGCAGTATTATGTATGCAATATCCTAAGTACTCTCGTTGAAAGTTCATTTGTTCACTCACTCCTTTTAAATAAAATAAATATTTTACGCAGTTTCTTTCTTTAGAGTCACCTTATACTTCACAGCCATATCTTTAACAATCGCTAAGAAAATCTCTGTAAGCTTTGGATCTTCATCAATGATATCCATAAAGTTTGCTTTTTCTACTTTTGTTTTGGACGCTCCCTCTTTTTTCATGTTATTTCTTTTATTATCAAGTCTTCTTTGCAGATTACATTTCCCTCGGGCTTCTAGGGTTTTGTAACTCTCAGACCATACTGCCGAGTGACTTAACCCACTTTCTTTTGCTATTAATCTAATAATTTTGTTGATTTCTTTTCTCCAATTCGATGGATTCAATCCAATCAAATCAAAGATTCTTTTTTGTTCATTTTCAATAACAGTTATTCGTTTTTCTTGTTCCACCATATTGTTTACTGTTGCAGCTAAAACCTCTAACTCTGTTTTTGGTTGCATTAAATCCTTTTCCATTCGGTTAAATGCTTCAACATATTTTGCTGTGAAAATCAAACCTTTTTGACCCGTCATTTTATTGGCAACCAATTCACACCCCATTTTAGTTAGGAAAAAGTGAGGCTGAGGTTGATTCCTTTTATTTAGGTATTCACTAAGAATGAAGTAATTCTCACTCTGCATTTTTGCAGAGTGAAGATATTCTATGTATTTTCGAATGCTTCTCAAAAGTTGGTCATGTTCTTTTCCAATCATATCCTTCACTTCACGACTATCCACTAAAAGTTGTCCATCTCGCTCAATTACAGTTAAGTTATTATTCAAATAAAATTCCTCTCCATTCATTTTTATTTTCTTTAAAAATTTAGACTTGTTCAGCTTGTCTTATAGTGTCTAATAGCTCTTTCTTCTTGAAATACGTCTTTTCCAAACGATCTACTTCTTTTTGCAATTCAGTAGCAGCATCATACTTCAGAATCCATTCTCCAATTCCCCGAGCTTCTTTTTCCTCTTTCTCAAATGTTTGTATGTGATTGCCTTCGAACCAAACCCTTACTCTTGTTCCGTTTTCAAAATTATTATTAAAAGCTGCTTCTTTGTCAGTTCCTGCATAAATGCATCTATATTTACTGTTGTCGACTACATATGTGTTCATTATCTTCGCTCCTATTAAATCTGTTTAAAATCACGATTTTAATTTAACTTTAATGTGTATCATCTTGAGAAAATCCCCTTTAATTGGTAAACTCATACCTAACTTACATAAGAGTGGGTGATTCCTTGAGTAAAACAATCGGTATTACTGGATTTATCATCAGCATAGTAGTGCAATCATTTTCGGCGAATGATTCGCTATCCCACAAGATCGCTACGGGTTTATTATTTGTATCAATAGCAATTTATAATTTTGACCATGCTAAAGGTTATTCCAAAGCATCCCTTGTCGTAATATGCCTCTCCTTTTTCGTACTTGCCTTGGGTATTCATAATCTGCTTTCCTTTTCCAGAGACCTATTTGACAATTTGAATATAAATTTCGGAATAGTATTCATCCTTCAAATCACATTAATAATTGGATCTGTAGCAATAGCTATCAGTATAATGAAATTAATCTGTGATCGTCTAAAAAAGAAACCTAACGGTAAAGAGTGTTAATTCCTCTTTGCCTTTTTTAAGCTAAATACTTCTTCTTATGTGGCCTTCTATGTACAAAATCAAATGCGATATCAACTTTTGCCGGTTCCTTCTCCTCTGCTACTCGCTCCGTAACAACAATCAATTGTCCATTTTCCTGGCGTTCAATGCTATGGACTGAATATCCTTTTCCAGCGTAATATTCACCAATAATCTCATCAACGTGGTTACTGAGCAGATTCCTCTTTATCACCCTTATAACCTCCATTTATTTTATTTTTATCCTTTAAATATTTATATGTATTCCATCCGCAGCCGTCAAATACGCTTATGTCCGCTCCAAGATGCCATCTAAACCAAACTAAATTAAACCAGGCTGTATCAATTATGTGCTTTAAATAACCTATGTGCCTTCCTCCTTACAATGAAATAATCCTTTTATTGTGATTTATTTTCCAACGCTTTTAATTCTTCTTCATACAAAGGTAGAATAGCCTTTTCGGCTTCGACCTTAGACACACCATGCTGCTCCATATACGTAACAATATCCATTCCAATGTTATTTCCTAGCTCAGTTTCCCAAACTATGTGATCAGCCATAGCAAGATTTCCATCCATTAAGTAGTTCATCCCCTCTCTATATAAAACAGTCTTTTTATTTTAATTTTATTCATAAATTTCTAATCTTCCCCAGTAAGATTCCCATTTAAACTCTATTCCTAGAATATCATTAATGTCATCATGAAACTTATTCATCATTCTAGTCGCAAAGTGTCTTGCATCTCGCTCGCTTTTCTGTGCAAAATAGCCAGGTTGACCTCCATCTATATATTTCGAATCTTTAAAAGTCATAAACTCATCTTGGTAAGCGTGTCTAAGTTCATGATACAGTGTTTCGAGAATAAAGAGCTTTATAGTCTGTCTGTAGCAAGTTAAATCTTTGGGATAATTGAATGGATAAATGTGAATAATCCCAAACCTATTTAAACCAACCAGTTGTTTTCTAAAGATACTTCTGATGGTTTTTAAGCAAAAAGGTGCTCCAAGTGGGTTCAAAAAATTAAGTAATGCTTGAACTTTATTTTGAAACACAAATATTCTAATCCCTAAGTTATGATAATCCTTATGTAGCAACTGTATACACTTCTCAATCTCTTTTGCACTTATTACAGATGATTTATTCTCTATCAAATTACTTTTTAAGTCCAGCCCCGTTATCAATCGAAAATGATCTTGATATAGCAAGGTTATATCATCCTCTAAATACATCTTTACTGGGGCATTAGTTTTTTTCAGCAATCACTGATCACCTCCTGTATTTCATTTAAAACTCAATTTTATTTTGATTTTATTTCAACAGTTAAACTGCCTGGATAGTTTTTCAAATCAAGTGCGTTTACATGGCAGTGGCCTACATGCCCTTCTTTATCAATAAAATTATAGAAGAACTTTTCCCCATTATTGATGATAACTTCGCCATTATGTGTATACTCCATCTCTGTTCCTTTATACCAAGTTACTTGAACTTTGGTTCCAGGTTTGATTTTATTTAAATCAAATATTGTTATTTCTTTTAGCAAGTTCATTTTAACCCTCCGATTCTCATTAAAGCTTCAATTTTAATTAGATTCTGTTTTTAATCCCAATTAAAATGTTTGGGTCTAGCGACAAATTCGTAGTTCTCCTCCCAATCAAATTGTTTCAAACCATCTTCTTCAAATTCCCAGCATTCGCCGAGTAAAGGATCATCTAATTCAGGAACTCTTTTTTTTAAAGTTCGAAGTTTGTTGAAGTGACTAGTTTTTTTAAATTTAACTTTATCCATTGGTGCAAATTTCACTTATCCACCTACTTTCTTTTAATTTTTCTTATTTCAAAACGCCATTTGTATGCATCTGTACCAATTCGATTGAATAGCTCTTTTCTTGCTTTTGTTTTTGAAGACTCCTCAATTCCAAAGCAAAACTTTCGTGACCTAGTACTGTAAACTCCGTATAAAACATCATTCTCCATCTTCCATCCTCCGATTCTCTTTAAAATTTTACTTTTATTGAAACTTGTGCTTATTTTTCAACAGCTCTTCTTTGATTTCTGCGTAATCTTTACCTAATTGAACCAATACTGAAATAGCTTTTTCAGCCTGTACGACTTTTCTAAGGTCTTCTGTAGTCATCGCATCTCTTAGCTGATCCTTTTCATCCAAATCATATAATTCCATTAGACCCTTTTTGTTTTTATCAAAACACACCATATATACTAGTTGGGTAAAGTTTGTGTATGCATGAGAATCCTTCATATTTCCTTCATAAAACTCCTTAATTGCATCTGTGAGTTGTTTTCTTTCTGTTCTTGCAATTTCTCTTTGTGCTGCCCAGATAGCAATTTGCTTTGGAGTTGCTTCCTCTACATTCAACAAGTAATGTCTAATTGATTTCCCAACTTCTGATTCAGTAAGCAACATACCTAGTCTAAGCAGGCCTCTTCGATTAACGATTTGCAAACTTCTGACTTTTGGGCTTATTAATTTGCGAGGTTCATCATGAACCTGACAAAATTCTTTTAAACTCTTACCTTTCAAAACTCTAATTTCAGCATAATCATTAAATTCATTTCTGTTTCTTTTGATGACAGTTTTAATCGTATCAACAGGAACCATGTAGTACTCTGCTGCCATCTCAACTGTAATCTCTGTAGAGCTCCCTAGAAGAGGAACAGCTTTTATTCGATCCAAAATCTCATCCCGGTACATATGTTGTTCCCGGATAGTTCTGTGTTCAAATACACCCATTTCGTTATTTTCATTAATGGTTGCTTCAATTTGCTCACTTTTAATGTCTTTTTCCATTTGAATCACTCTCCACTTATTTTAAATTTAGTTTAAAATGCATCTTTTATATAGATCTCAATACTTCTCTGCAAGGGTTACCAGCTTTGTTCATAGTAAACATCATCATATATAACCTTTGATTCATCGGCCATTTCTTTCTTTTCTTGGTATTCATCAATATGATTTGTAATAAATTCGCTTGCTTCTCTAATGGTTTTACCGGTGAATCTTGCACTGATATATTGCTCCATGCGTCCAATCAGTCTCAACTGTTTTTCCGTTGCTCTAATCACTTTGCGCCCTCCTTCTGACAATCTGGACATAGAGTTTCAAAACCGTTCCCCTTCTCCGTGAATGTGTAATCGTGGTACAAAGCACCATTCATATGGCCCTCCCACGTTAACGGATTACCTGTGTTTAAAACCTTCTCTTTACCGCACTTATCGCAAATAACAATTGTTTTGTATATAGTCTCAATCACTTCTTTATGAAATGCCATCACTCCGCGCCCTCCAATAACTCAGGATTTTGATAAACGTCGCCGCCGATCTCGCATTCTTCCCAATCAATACAATCATCAATATGGTAATCACAATCGACAGGATATTTAAGACCGAATCTACCTCCTACTTGAGCAACAATCATGGGTTCATTGTCTGTCATATCAATATCTTTTTCATAAATCATTTTTTCGTTCTTATTCTTCAACCCTATGCCCCACATGAGATCCGCATTTTTTTGAGTACTAGACGCAATACGGATAGGATAAAGAGCTCCTACGATATTGCGATACAACCCCCATTCTCCACCAGAGATAATAAGACTCAGCTCACCATCATCCCAATAATGCATCTTATCGCCGTCCCACACTCTATATGCTGTGTTCACAATTCCCGCGCCTCCTTTGGGTTTACATTACACATTTCCTTCAGCACATCAACAAACTCTTTTTCGCTCATGTTCAGCGGTGTGTACCACTTTATAACTTCGTGAAACGGCCGGAGATAATTTGCAAGTGTATCTTCAGCATCTTCCCTTCCTTTTGTTGTCCCAGTAAAATTATTTAAATAGTCTTCACACGTCATATTTATGTGCGTCGGACAGTCTACCACTGAACTAAATCGGCAGTACCGTCCATTCGGCTGCTTAGCGATTAATGCACCCATGTTATTCCCCCTTATCTGAATCTCGATAAAACTTACATTTTATTTTGGTTCTTAATTGTTTTATTCTTTTTCTCTTCATATGTAAAAACAAGATCCTTTAAAATAAACTGTATTTCTTCGAGGTTGTCCTTAACGAAGTCCAAATCACCAATAGTCTTCCTTATTTCACCCTTATTCAAGTTATGTAAAGCTCTGTTGCATGAAGCAAAAACCTTAAAAAATTTTTTCATGACCATGTTTTTTATTTCTTCATTCTGCGGATCATTAATCAAATAAAAGCGACATCTCCTTTCTTTAGTATCTTTATGCTTTGAATTATACAGTTCATGGGATCATATGTAAATAGTGATTTTATTTTTATTCTTTATTTGTTTAAAAATAAGCTTTACTTACATAGTAAAGCCACTGTTTAATACTGTTTTAGCATCGTCCAATTTCCACAAAGTTTCATTAATTTTATCTCTAAGATCCAACAGTGCAGTCCTGTCAATCCTCAACGTTAACTTATTGCCTTTATTCTGAAAGTCAATTTCTATGTAATATTCTCCGCTTGATATGTTATCAGATCCAACGTTAAAGATAATTGCTGCTAAGTTATCTCTCATGTCAATTTCAATGTCCAGTTTCATTTTTAAACTCCAGTCTGACTATAAAGCCATCAATTTTTTATCTCTAATGATGACTGACAAGATGTGTGAATTTCACTTTGCTGTAAACATTTCTGAGTTCTTGTATTCTTCGAGAGATTCATCAAACAATTCATCGATCTCTTCAACATAAGAAGCACTAATTTCAGCATCTTCCGTTGAATTTATATCAACATCAAATAAATGATTGTAATTTGATTGCCCTCTCTCTAAAAACCCAATTTTCCCGCTTTTATTTCTCAGTTTTTTTGTTAATACAGCAATAACTAAATTCATAGCTTGTTCTTCATTCTCTGCTTGGATTCGTCCATGATAAGAAATGCATAAATCTCCTTGAATAAAAAACTCCTTCATTAGTTTCCCTCTCTCTGGTGATAATTGACCAAACACACGTTCCCTTTTTGATTAAATTCATTATAACGTTTTGCCTATTTATCTGCAATTCTTTTTTATATAAGTAATTGCGAGAACTAAAATATAGTAACTTCCCTTACGTTTATCTTATGGACAGCAAAACAAGAAAAATGAATAGGTATTTTGAACCAAAACAACCCCTACAAATCACAGTTTATTTATAGTATTATTTTACCACAAGGACACTTTCATGTCTTTGTCTACTTTTGTCGAATTCTGAAAATACGAACAAAATCCTACCATTTAACATATAAATGTCACGATTCAGCTCGCATTTATAATAGTTATTTTATTTTTATCCTTTTTGTTATGTAAGATTAATCCCTTGATAGGGATTAATTAATCAGCAATCTTTTCAGATTGAATGCAATACTTTTCTATGTTCTCCATATTGACAACTTTTCTTAGTGATTGTGAAACAAACTTAACATTCTCATTTAAAAATCCATATTGAGCAGTTATTTTTTTATAATCTGGTACAGTTAGTTCTTTCTTTTCCTTAAATATCTTATATGCCATATTCAACTTCCCTGAATTAGCTAAGTTCTTCGGAGTAAAATAAGGCTCTTCCAGTATCTTCTGAAACGTTTTAAAAGACCTGTGTACTAAGAACTTATCCGCTTGCATACTTTGATCTGGACTTTTATATTTCAATCTAAAAATGTGTTCATTTCGTACTAAATTAGCAAATCTCAGTTTTCCTGATGCTGATCCATTATTTAAATGGTAAGTGTTTTGCTCATATGCTAATTTAAGCAGCTCATGACATTTTTCGCTGACTTCAATTATTCGTTCGCCATGTTTATCATCTTGAAGTCTTACCTTGTTGTCATCAAGTAAATCATTTATTGTTAAGTTAATTAACTCAGAATGCTGATATCCGTCTATGCCTTCATATACAGCTTGAACCATTGCTTTATCCTGGTTATTGAATAAGTAGCTAACGTATTCCTCTACCTCTTTATTCGTAAACAATGTCTTTTTATTCTTATCGATAAACAGTTTTAAATCCTCGTCCTTTATTTCGTATACTTTATTGATGTTACTATTTGCTAGGCCATGTTCCATTGCCCATGTAGTGTATTGACCAATAACAGCACGTGCGCCCCTTAATGATTCAAGAGATTTGCTATCTAAGTCAAAAAATAAAGTGCGTAGCTCCTCTAGAGAGAAATTAAATATGTCTTTATCCAAAATCCTTTCCGTAAAAGAAAAATCTCTGAGTTTTAACCGGTAAAGCTCTTTTGTTGCTTCACTTTCATATCTTTCTAAGAACTTTTCTTTAATCTCAGCATTGTATAGTTCACTCATATCTATTTCTCCTTTAGCCTAACGAACATCAATTTCATCATAAAAAACTTTTTTCAGTTTTTTCTTCATTGCAGTATTTAATTGTTCCTCATAATTTCTGCTGCTTAACTCCTTGAATGTTTTACCTTTATTAAAATCAACCTGCTGCAGGATCGTTTCTAATTTAGCTAGTGGTGTGTGATTCTCTTGCATTTTTTTGGCCAAATAAATGTATCCATAAAATAAAGCATTATAGTTGATATATGATTTATTTCTTGACTCACTAAGGTCATTTTCAAGGAAGTCATCTGGAAAAGCATAGAAAAGTTCACCAAAGAAGTCCCTTAAGTACTTGGACAATTGAATAGCATCTCTCCGGGAGTTGATCTCAAAAGCATCGTCAATTGCTTCGGAAAGAGTATAATAAGTAACCAAGAATGGACTACTCATACCAATGTCACTTTGTACACTAATTTTGTCTTTGAGTTCACTATTATATTTAAGTTGCTCAACAATAGTGGAGGAATAGCGTTTTTGACCAAGTTCTTCAATCCTTGATTTCTCAACAGGATTTATTGTATTCATTTGGGCAAAATGACGTTTCGCTTTTTCTTCAGTATAATTTAAGATATTCAAAATAAACGTTTGATCTAATTCAGGAGCTTCAGTTATAGCTTTAACAACTCCTGATATTCTATGGTAACCATCTAGAACATCAACTAGAGTACCCTTAGTAACAGTTAAGCTTAGATCGCTTGGATTATACTCTATTTCCTCATCCTCATCTGAAGTGCCAAATCGCGCATTAAATGTAAACATTGACACGATTAAGTCGCCCTTTTTAAACAGTTCTTTAATCTCTTCAACTGATTTAGGATTAGTCTTTGGCACAGGTATTAAGCTGCCCTTAATGAATCTGCCTTCCCGTTGAGTATTATAGTTGTATTGTAGTATTGAGCTATTATATAGTTCACTTAATTCTTTTGCTGTAATTGAAGTCACATAGTTGTCTTCATTTATTTTTATTACGTTTTTAAATGTATAAGGAAGTGTTAGAACCTCTTCACCAGCAAAAATTCTTCCACCCTCTAACTCTTTAGCCAGCCTTGGTGGAAAATAACTCAAAGGGTCTAAAGCAGCTACGCCAGTAAGTTTATGTAGTTCTTTAGAAAAAATATAAACTTCCTTTTCTTTCAAGCGTTGAATGTTATTATCATTGTTATTTAAAATTTCTTGCACATAACCAGGCAGCGTTTTATACTGCGCTCCCATAACCGCTTTTAATTCCCTTACTTTTCTGGAATCATGTTTTAAATCAGAAGCTACTTCTTCTATTTTATTTTTAAGCTTTAAAAGCTTATCCGTTGTCAACAGATCCTGAACCACAATATCACCTCGCACATAATCATATTAAATTTATCATTACATTAACGTACAAGTAAAGCATTTATATGATTATTTATATCACTTTTATTTTAATTCTAAAAATTTTTTGAGCTTATTACGAATGGAAACATCACACTCTAAAAAGAACTGTCTAAACTGGCCTAACGTAACAGAATCCAGGAAATCAATACCTATATCTTGATCAATTAAAACCCCAGGGTCTTGAGAATAATCTCTTTCCTTGTTTAGATAGTGGTCATTTAGCACATTGATGTTTTTATGTCCTGAAAATGCTGCCACCTTTTTAATATCTCCGCTTACATTATAAGAAAAATTAGTGGCTGTATTACGTAAACTGTGCGGCCTAAGATTTCTTTCCTGCGGGATATTTAACACTCTGCAAACTCTGTGCCACATATCATTAATTGAGTCTACGGTTAATTTATGAAAGATCAACTCATGCTCACCATATTCACTCTTAAGTGTTAACAATTCTTCATAAAAGGAGTTAGAAATACCTACTGGTCTCGCTTTCTTCTGTTTAGTCTTTTTGAAATTGACTAAGTAACAATCGTGCTTTGATGAATACGTTATGTCTTCCCATTTTACTCGTAAGACTTCTGATTTTCTTGCGCCGGTACGCACACTGAATAAAATAAAAATCTTTTTCATTAACCTGTTTTGTCTCTCATGGATAAATGCAGCTTCTGCAAACTCTTCAGCTTCAGGAATTCCCTCAAATGACCCAGCTGGATTCTTCTCTGTCGGCAATGGTCTAAAATTAAAAATACTTGAGTCACAATCGTGTTCAGACTCCAAGAATTTAATTAAACTTTTGAGTGCTGCAATTTTATTATTAATAGTTGCATTAGTATTATTTTTATTCTTAGCAAGGCAAGTCCTATAATCCATTAGATCATTCTTTTTAATTATTACATCATCTTCACTTAAATATTCAATATCCTTACCAACTTGATAATTAAAGAATTCTCTAATATGCCTTTCATAGGTGGTTCTAGTATTAGACTTTTCAATAAATCCTGATTTGTCGTCCCTATTTCTCAAATCTAATTCATCAAACCATCTATTTATGTCATTATAAATGGAGTAATCCCTCACAGATGGTGTTTGCATTTTCACTTCCAAGGTTTCCACCTCATTTAATTTTATCCATTAAATAATTATCTAACTCATACCACAAGTTTAACCATTCAGTGTTTTGATTTGAACTTTCACTTAGCAGCATAATATTCGTATTGCAGATTTCTATTTGCTTCATTAAGTCATGTACGTCTAGCATCTTAATCAAAATAGATAAATTCAATAAAGCACCTACTTTAAGTGAAATAATTAATCTCAATGAACAGCTGTGTATTGCTTTGTAACCTGCATATCGTCACATACATCTATAACAGGCTTGCCAGTAAGCTCCTCGAAAAATTCATTTTCAAACCCTATCCATTCATCATTATTAATTTCTTTCTGCAAGTAATTAAAATACGCTTCTGATATTCCTGGTTGCTCTAAGAATTTCAAAACAATCATATGCTTTTTCCAGACTTTCTTTTTATTTTCCTCGGTAAAATATTTATTGTTAGTCATTTTATTTTTATTCTCCTTATATGCATTTAATTGTATTATTTTGATCCTTAATAAGCATATGCTCTTTATGATTTCTTCGCATTGTAGTAACATTATTAGGTGTAAACACATCTGGATCTTCTAAGTGAAGATTAACACGAGTAAAGCTCTTAAGTTGTTTTATGTATTGATACTGTCTTAATGAAGTAACCTTATACTCTTCGTTTTTATTTGATTCTTCCATTGTCCCATCTCCCAACAACGTTATCTTATGTACCTTCATTATATCCGTTGCCAACAGATTATGCAATAATTAATTTTATTTTTATTCTAGACAAAAAAACACATGTGCTCGATGTGTTTAAAATGTCTATTTTATTTAGTTTCAACATGCTCATGAAGCCAGGGTTTTATGCCGTGATCTAACCATTTCCGCTTCATTCTCAAGGTGATTATCTTCTTGTGCAATTATTGAATTGATTGCAGCCATTTCTTCGTATCCCTTAGCCATTGCTTCATAAGAAATTGTTTGTCCTAATTGTTTTTTCATTCTAATTCCCCCATGTTCTCATTTTTCAGTTTTAGAATTTCTGGAACTTTTCCTTAAAATTAGAAAAGACGCCTGATCCAATGGATCAAACGTCTAAATGTAGAAAATATGTATCTGTTTAATGGACTATTGAGTTTTATTTTACGCTCCACGGATAATACTTGCAACAGAAATTTCGTCAGAAGTAGATGCTGTGCTTACTGATTGCTGACCAGCAACAAACGAAACTGCTAAGGCTACAATAATCATTAAACCATAAAATACTTTTTTCAATACATTCACCCCCTTTCAAGGATGTAAGCCTAAAGAGAGATAAGACTTAGAAGATCAAGGTCTGCACCTAATTTTTCAAGTTGAACTAGTGGCAACTGCAGGGAATACTTGTCCTCCGACTTTTTAAAATGCGCAATCGATTTATAGAAGTCCGACTTATCTAATGATAATAAGCCTCTGTAATAAAAATAAAACCCTAATTCATTGTCATCTTGCTCTCTTTTGGACAAATCATCTAAAATTGTTTTAGCCTTCATTAACTCTTCTTGGTTAATAAAGTAGTAAGCTTTTAGCTGCAAATACTTAGTATCCTGAGAGGTGAAGTTTACCCATTTATTTTCCTTCTTCCAAAAGTTGGCCAAAAAACAAAGAGCTCCATCCATCATTTCTTCTTGAACTGAACTTTTAGCATACTGTTTACCTTTGATATATGAGTGTTTTGCTCTATCATAGCTCTCAAATATTAAAGAGTTACCAATAGTTAGATACGCGAAAAAACAAATTCGATCTATGCTGTTTTTTTTAATTGCATCTAGACAATACTCTCTAGCTTCCTGCAAATTATTTTCATTAAAACTTATATTGGCCTTTAATAAAGAGACCCTTGATGCATACAAATCTTTTATGTATCCCTGGGGTAATTCATCGAAGTCCAACAGCTTTGAAGTACTTTTCATTAATCCAAATTCGCCAATGCTGAGATATCCATACATCAACATGGCATTCGAAAAAAAGAGCATTTCTGGAGTTTTGATTTTGCACTTACCGGTTTCCCTAATAGCCTCAGTTAAACTCAGCTCTCTTTTGTTTAACTTTCTATGTATACTGTAAACTTTGCCCCATTCTTGACTTGTGGAATTTTTAGAGTTGCACAAATTAATAATAATTTCATCAGTCAAATCATCCCATTGGTTAATATCTGCATATTCAACCGATTGTCTTGCGCATTTTTTATTGGGGTCTAATTCTAAGAAGTACTCACTTAATAACTGTTTTTCATTATCAGGAAACAAGCTTTTTACGATGTTTATTAAACCTTCTATGTTTTCCATTTCTTTTTCTGGGGTGTTCACAAACTTATAAAAACCATTTATTTTTTCATAACCGGCCAATTTTGCAAGTCGAGCTGCAAGCTGATTATCTTTTTCGCATTCATTCTTAATCATCTGCTTTAATTTCAACTTGTTTCCCCCCTTTATTAACTTATCACTTCCCTTGTTTATAATATACCTCATAGTTGTCAGAATCTCAAGTATATATTTTATTTTTATTCTTTATTTGTTGTTAAATCAATGAAATTCTTAATTTATTAAGAAAAGAGCCCTTTAAATAAGCGCTCTTGTTCTTTAATTGGATTGAAAATAAAGACCTTTTTTATTTAACTTCTCAATAACTTCGGATTTTAATGGTATATCTCCAACAATTGCAAACTTAACATTATAGTTGCCTTTTAGCATGTCTTGTAGAGATAGTTTACTTACTTTATTTCTCTTAGCGCTTGAATCCAAATTTGCTGGAAGCCGTTTAAAAACCAAGCTTCTTTTATATTCTTTAAACTCATTAATTGAGCACCCATTTACTTTTATAAAGTGCTCAATTAATTGTTGCATTTTCTCTTTACTGGAATAAATTTGTGTGAAACCAAAGTGGTGAAAAGCATGGCAATTCGCACAAATGAGTTTTAACCCAGTTAATTTAACGACAATATTTTCAAAATCATATTCCTCTTGCTCATGTATGTGTATCTTATTAGTTTCATTTTGTTCAGGAATAAACCTGCAAATACTACACTGAGGAGTTTCCTCTTTCAATAATCTGTCCCTTATCTTGTACCACAGAGATTGGCCTATTGCTTTTCTGACTGTTTTTCCATGGAACATGCTTGGTTTAGCATCAATTTTCAATTTAAAATGAGCAAACTCATCCACTTTTAGTTCACATCCTTATAATCCATTCTTTCTTTTTCATAGAGCCAGAAATACTGCTTAACAACATTGTTGTGTTCCCCGTCCTCTTTGTAGGGATAGTTTGAACCAATCTGTAATTCAGGAAAAACTTCTCTAAGTGTTGAATACATTATTTCTGGATTCACAATTTTTGTGATTGATTCATATTGTTCTTTTTCAAAATTCCCCTTACGCATTGTCCCATCAGAAGAAAAAACTGTGTTGCAGAAATAATCTAATAAAGAAATACAAAAAGAAGGATTTTCCTTAGCTGTATTGCTAATTAAGTCTTTAATTTCATTATGCTTATATTCCAAACAAAGAGCTAATAATTTCCTTAAGTTTTCACCGTATAAGAGCATGTCTTCTTTTAATTGTCTTAGTTCAAGAATTGCTTTATTTGATAGTTCATGTCCAATTAAATCAATTTCACCTGTATTAAATCCTTTTAAATTTGGATATTTTTCTGTATCTCTAGGCAAATAAGAAAAACACTGGCATACAAAACCTAAATCACTTTGAGTTTCCAACAAATCTATTGTAAAAGGTATCCTGTCCTCAATACATATTTCCTGGATACAGTTTCCTATTACAATGGAAACAAATGAATAAGGATTATCGAACCCATAAAGCGATTGCACATTTGGTAAAGATGGGCCGATTTTCATTAGAATTGCAGCTATTTTTTTTAAATCCTCTGATGTACAATTTAAGATGGATGCATTAATTTTCTGTAAAGCTGATAACGCATTCTTTTTATTTATCATACCTGTAAGATGTTTAACCGATTCTTCTATACTTCTATCAGGGATTTTATTGAGGAATTTATTAATAAGTTCATCTGATACATCATTACTTGGAATCGAATAAGAAAAATACCGTTGAAAGTATTTTTTAGAACAAACTCTTTTGTTTTCTGTCCATACAGTTATCCACTCTGATCCATAAGTAGAGTTATTATATATTGCATTTAATTGAGGAAATAAAAAAAGCAAAAGGTTTTTTATGTCCCCAATCTCTTTATCTGAGTATCCTTTAAACAATTCATCAAGGATTTGTTTGTTTCTTTCCTTTAAATGTTCATGTCTAACATTATCAACAAAAATGTGAGGTTGATTTTTTATACAATCATAAATGTAAGGATAAAAAATCCTTAGTCCTTCTATAAGCATTAAATCTACAGTATTTACTTCATTTCTTAGAATAGGAAGGGAGAACATTAATATGTTTGTATATAATTTAGATTTTCTAGGAGTATTGATTTTATCTGTGAAATAATAAAAGTTCTTCATAAATATTTGGGCTTCTTCAGCTTCTAGGTTAATATCAGAGATAGCTAAAGCTTCATTAATTCCATCAACACAATATTGAAGTAAATCTTGAGAACTTATTGCAGGTAAATTTAAAGGAACTTGTATAATTTTTTCAAGAAATGCCTCACCTGCTTCTTTATTACCTGATCCGTACCTTTCTTGCAGAGACGAAGCAACGATCTCCTTATCAAAAGCTAACACATAAGCTGTATATTTAAAATCAGCAGTTAATTTTATTAATCGAAATAAGGCGTGTATTTCCCTTTTTTCTAATCTGTCTATATCATCTATTAATACAACAACTCGCTTTTTCTCCTCTTCCAAAATATTTTCAACTCTACTTCTAAGATCATCAATGTCTGCAGTTGTTAGGAAAGATGATATTCCTTCAGCAATCCCTTCTTTATTAATAATTTTTGCAACTGGCTTAACATATTTACCAAAAACATCCCCAATCTTCTCGACGCCTGTCTTGAGTGACCTGTCTATTGCAGTAGCTAGAACATCAAAAAAACCTAATAACATCTGTTCTTCTTCTCCAAATCTCCATGGATTAAACTTTATTGTTACTATATTTTGAGACTTGTTTAATTCTTTCTCCATAAAATTAAGGACAGATGTTTTTCCTTCGCCCCATACTCCATAAATGCCTATTACTATGCTACTTGGGTCTGTTCTTTTTGAAATAACGTGTGATACTCTTTCAGCGAAAGGAAATCTGTTAAATTTATCGAATTCTTTACTCTCTATTGGTGAATCTGAAGAATATTGTTGAACCAATTGGTATTCCTCCTATTTTAGTTACTTTAATTAAAAGGATTCATTTATTAAAAGTAAAAGAGGGAAACTTCTCTTTTACCTAAACTTACAAATTGAATCTAAATTTATATGTTTCTTAATATGAGGAATTGAGTCAAACAAGCCTCTATATCCACTTTGACTTGGGTTTTTGAAATTATTAGCAAGCTTAATAAATTCGTCTTTATTGTACACTTCAAATAAACATTTTACTCTTTCGAAATGTCTAAACGATTCCATTTTTTGAAGTATCTCAATTTTACCATTCGCATAAATGTAAGAAAAAGGAAACCATTCGCGTATATATTCATTTTCATCTTTTTTAAAACATGAAATGTAATATAACAGGATGTCTGTATCTGCAAAGTCGGTTTGGGTATAATTTTTAGGTAGCCTTCTGATCATCTTTTTAGAACTATAGTTTACATAATTTGCATCTGCTTTTTTAACCTGAATATCATTTAAAGCTTGTATATAATGATTAAACACTTCAAAGCCAACACTCTCTTTTCCATTACTGACGAAATCTCTATATATAAAAAACCTTGAATATAAGAATTCAGACAATAATTGAAAATTTGAACCTCTGAGTAAAACCATTACTGTACTTACAAAAATTTCAGTAATTAAAAATTTATAGTGATCAAACTGAATTTCATAAAACCCCCCCTGAACTGAATTTCTAATTTTTATCATTTCATTATGAAGACCTTCAAAAAATTCAATCAAAAAGTTAACTGATAAAATTTCGTTGGAAGACAAAAGTTCAATTAATTCAATAAAATCATTTTTTAAACTTTCCATGTTATCTATTCTATCTTCAATTTCTTGCGCTAAATCATTAACATTTTCGCCTTTTTTCTCCACTCGAAATTCTTCTAAAGCAGTAATAAATTCTCTCTTGAATTCGGAGACTTTAGCATTTATTTGTTGAAGCTTACCTTTTTTTAAGTCATTTTCAATTTGTTTTAAAGTGAAATTAAATTTAAAATCATTAATTTGTTCATCTTCAAATATATATGCTGGCGGTGCCCCTTTTTTTGGTTTCCTGTTTAATGGTCTTTCATAAATTACTCTTAACAATTGCTCATAATTTTCAATGTAAAGTTCTTCACTTGAAAGGTCTATATATTTTCTACCATCCATATATGTAGGTATAAAATCATTTCCGTTTTCATCACGTTCTGCAATAATCGGTATGAATTTTTCTTGTGTAGCTTCACTATACACTTTAGGTGTGATTATCTGAGTTTCCGTTCCTACACCTCCAGCTCTTGAATCTGCTTTATTCTTGTATCCTTGATCACAAATTACTAAAACTTTGTCAATCGAACTATCATTAACCATTGATTCCATAAATGCAAAAACATCTTGTCCTTCTTTTAAATCCCATTGGTCAAGAACAACATCAACACCATCTTCCATTAATCTTGTAGCTATATCTTCTCGTACCCAATCCACCAGAGAATCATTAGTCCAACTATAGGATATAAATACTTTCACGTCTTTTTTCATTTTTTGCTCCTTCAACATTTTCTAAAGAATTTAAGTTCTAATCTCTATTATAAAAAAAAGATTCTTTTATCTAAAAAGCCTTGAATACTGAATTAAAGAAAAACAACAAAATAATGATGGCTAGTATAATAACAATCTCAAAAGTATGCGAACTCGCACCTTCTTTATCATGTTCTGTCTTATCCCTCATTTTCTCCCTATATTTCCTTTGTATTTCTTCTTTTTTCTTATCCATCTTACTCGACCCCTTTCAAAATAAAGTAAAGTCAAGCAATTCCGAATTATTTTTATTCCTTTCTTTTAACTCTTAATTTAATCCATTCTTCATCATCAGAATATGGTTTTTTGGTTGTTCTATACCATCCGTTAAAATGAGCAACTAATTGAATCATTATACTCTCGGCCTGACCTTTTGAGTCCATTCCTAATTGCGTAAAACCATTTTTACTACTTAGCGGATCTCCATCCCCTGGCTTATCAAACTGTATAAGAGCTATGTAATATCTCCTTAGCCTGTGCCAAAAGGTTATAGAGCCACCAAAGTGATCACGATAGTGATTAACATTAAGCTTTGGTTTATAGCCCTTTGACTTTAAATATTCGGCAATTTCTTTAGCGCCAAATTCCTGACCTATTTGACCTCTTTCTTTAAGCACATTCTAAACCTCACTATAATTAAAATGATTATTTTATTACTATTATACTACAATTTTCCATGGTCACACTAAACAAAAAGCAGTCTATTCAGATCTGCTTTTTATTGTTTTCCTTCTTTTAAATTTTTGTTTAGTTTGAACCCAATTAAGATATTGACAATAGCTGCTGGAAGATATAAAACTCCTGCACCTATTATTCCTAATGCAGTACTTGAGCTCACTATAAATGTCTGCATTTCTGTGTTTCTGGACTTCAAGCAAAGTAATACTAGGAGCCCAGCTAAAACCCCCATAAGCCTTGCAATACCTGGAATAAAGAAATCTGTTAGGGCTCCAAATAATTGCCCTATAATTGATAGCACAATCCCTAAAAAGCTGGACAATAAAACTAAATTTTTAATGGCATTTCACCCCTTTTCAAAGCCGCTTCCATTCAACACACTCAAACCGCTTCTGATACAAGTCTTCAAGTATAGCAGCCCATTCAATCCAACCTTCTGCAACAATGCTTTTCATTTCTCCATCCTCAATCCACTCTATCCAATACACTTGAACACTCCTAACGCTTTACGACTTGAATTTCTCTTACCTCACATTGGACATTACACTTTGTTTTAAGCTCACTTGCCACTTCAATGACCTCATACATTGTTTGCAATTTAGAAGCTCCATGGAGGTCGCTAGATGTCAAATAACCATCCTCATCTAATTTAAATGATTTGAAGTATTCCTTGTTTTCAAACTGCAGTACATAAAAATAATCAAGCAAAGGCATAAATCAACCTCTTTTAAATAATTTTGTAATCCTCATTGCTAATGGCAGTAAACCAATTAACATGAAAAAAGCAATAACGTTAAGCTTATTTTTGAAAAACAGGCTGGTCAAATTTCAAATTTCTTTCCATGCATCTGCTGTTTCTTTATCCATGAGTTCTTTAAACTCTTCATCATAGATCTGATCAACAAAAATAAACTTAATGCCAGTCAACAATCCAGCTCCTAGCCAGATAATTAAAAAATAAGCCAAACCAATCATTCGTTCCCTCCCTATATCGAACGAAATTTGCTATTCTTGAGTATGTTGAATAAATTATGTGGGTGATCTTGTGGAAGAGAAGTTTGAAACAAACGGGTATGACACTTCAATCGTTTATGATTACAAAGAATATCCTGATGTAAAATACGGCCGCTGCGACAATTGTGATTACACTTTGTTCAAAAGCTCAGTAAAAAGTGGAATATTCTTGCGTGAGTGCCGGCGCTGTGGAATGAAAAAGAGCATTTAGATTAATGCTCTTTTTTAAAATTTGTCTAAAACTTTCTTTTATCTTAAATGTGTTTTTACAGTATAATTTACAATGTCATTGGTTTTATAGACATTAGTTTCATTAAGGTCGAAGATTATGGTTTCATTATGTTTAATAAAAGACTCTAAATCTTGCTGTAGACGACTGGGTACTATATTATAGTTAAATGAATAAATTCCAGTTCGTTCCCCTTTAATTAATCCATCATAGTCAAATATTTTTTTAGTTCCATCGCTAAACTCGAAAAACACTTCAATATTATCCTTTGTATTCACTTCCAAATGCCTCCTTGTTTTTCACAACTCTAATTTAGCATCCATTGATAATTTGTTTTCCATTAATACGAAGGACTTGGTCATTTCTGATATTATTATTGCTTCTTTTTTATTAATACTAGGAGCACTGGTGCTTCCATGACCAGCTAGGGGTTCTAAATTTCTTTTTTTATAAATATCATGGATATAATCTAAAATTTCATTTGGCAATCTTGATTCTTTTCTGTATAAATCAAAAAAAGAACCAAGACTTTGATCTCCTATTGTGTCCCTATCAATAATGTCTTTTGCCAATGTTTCTAAAATTGTCGCTGAAGTATGTAACACTCCAGAATAATCCTGTTTATCAAACAATAAATTCATTCGGTCTATCAACAACCTAATATTTGGGTGCTCCTCAATATCATTGAACTGTGCTTCTTCTGTTAACGAAAATGTAGTTAGTTGAAATCCATCCTCAGTTTCTTCAATATAAAAAGAAGCTGAACTTTCATTGAATAGTTTTGAAACAACATCTAAAGACAGTATTCCTTGTTCCAACAAATCAATAATTATTTCAATAAATTGAATAGTGTTTGGTATTCTTAGAATCAACTCCAACTCACCAAAATGCCATCCATATTCAATTTCAAGAAGACCATCATCATACTGTGGGTCTAGAACATAGTTCTTTCTCCCAATTACACTATTGGCTATATTTATTATTCTATTTAAATGGACGATTCTCACTTTTTTCTCATCATCTAAACATTGACTTCTTATGTACCGTGTGAACTTTAACCTAGTTTCAGGTGAAATGATCTCGTATTTTAGGATCTCTTTCTCATTTTTAGTTAGACCCAAAAACATTTCCTCTCTCCTATCTTTAAAAGAATGATTTTAACTTAATTACTTTAATCATTTAAGTATTCTTTTTCCGTTTCAGATCTTATTCCGCCCCACTCAAATGACCACAGTGTAAATGTTTTGTCGTTTGTTAATTTAACGAAAATCGGGTAGGAATCAACTGGTTCTATTCTTGCCTTTTGTCCCAACACCTCTGAGTAAACTCCTTCAAAATCTTGTTTACTTGACCAGGAAGGCTTTTTAATGTATGCATATTCCACCACATCACCTAAAATATCTTTCATTTCTTTAGTTAGAATAATTGTGTCATTGATTAGTTGCATATTGCACCCCTATCTAGTTAAAAGTACGATTTTATTAGGAAACTTCATTTTCATATGATAATTGATATGTTGCAATTTCAGAAACTACAATGTCTCCAGAGAAATTGCCATCAACATATTCTTGTTGCAAGTAAATTTCTTCCTCATTTTTGAAGAGATTCTCTGCATCTTGTATATCAGATACGGCTTCTGATCCCATCTGATCTTCGACCGTAAAGACTAAGCATTTTTTCAGTTCAGTCCCATCCTTAAGAGTTAAGTTTGCTAGTACATATCCATCAGGCTTAAGTTTTTCTATTTCTGATAATCGGTTCTCGATAGCCTCCTGGAGGACTAATGAAACAGTTCTGTTATTACTTTCGCTTAATGCTATCTCTAGTTCACCAATTTCCTCTTTTAGTACTTTAATTTCTTCTCTCATTTTGTTTTTCTCTCCTATCCATTTTTATCTGAACTTCACTTTATGTAGACCTAGAAAAATTGTAATTCTTTCCTATGATTATAACTTTAGTATATCATTTTCATCCTTTGTGATCGATATGATTATGGTTTTTCTGGAATATCAATAATTCATGCAGCTCGATGTTTAGGTATGTACAGACTTTATCCAATAGCTCTCTTGGATAACGCTCCATTTCGTCATTATATAGCTTTCTGACAGTCGGATACTCGTGATCGATATCCCTGGAAAGTTTCCGGATACTGATCTTTCTTTGGTCTAATATGGGCTTTAAATTAGATTTAATCATTGTTATCACCTCAATTTTGATCACTTAAAATGATCATTGAATTTATAGTAATGGCTAAGGCTTTAAATCTGCTTTGACTCTAAAGAAGCTTAATATGGATAATCTCGGGCTCTTCCTGGTCAATCCCATATTTGCCTTTGATTTTCTCGTCCCCACAACCAGGATTCTTTTCGACTCATAACGAGCTTCACTAGCTGCGCTCAATGTTTTTCGTAATAATAGGATTTGACCCAATGATAATTTCTGCCCTTATTTTCACACCATTCAATAAATCCCTTTGATTGTTCTTCTGTAAACAACACCCAGTCATTCAACAGATCTTGATAATAGTTAAGTGCTTCGGTATTGTTATTTTTTGTTTGTTGACATTCTACCTTGTTGTTTAACTGCAGCGACTTAATAATAAGTGCTGTATCTTCTTTAATATCACCAAGGTACAAATCTTCGGATATATGATGAAATGAATACCAAAGTGCGTTCAAATTTATATCGATTAGCGTTAGTAAGGATAATTGTTCATTGCTGCCACCAAGTCTAAGCGCATTGTCTAAGTAATCGACACGTTTTTCAGTATTTAAAAACACGCCATACCACCTATATGGACTTGGATCTTCCGGATTACTCTTCATCCATCCCTCAAGTAAAGGCTTTAAAAGTTCCTCTTCCAAAGGATGAACGAGTACATGGTGAATATCATCTGATGCTTCAAATAAAGCAAATAGCCAACAAGCAAACTTCTGTTGGGCATTATTATCCCACGTCTTTGCTTCATCAATAAAAGAAGATAATGCTTTAAAGGATTCCTTACGTAACCCTTTTTCTTTGAGGGAGCAGAACTTTTGAAATAATGGATATTCATCCAATCTGTCACTTTTCAAGATTTTAGTTAAGATATTTACCATTGCTCACATCTCTCTTCGTTTAGAATAAAGTCCATGTTTTATCAGAACTTAATGTCCTTTGTTCCTTTCCCTCTTCCGTCCATTGCTGATGCTAGCCACTTCATATTTTCTTCACTATAGTTTTCAATAATAAAAGCTCCATGGCAATCTTCATGAGAAAAGGTCATATTATGCCGCTTGCACACAGCTTCAACTTCTTTTAAGAAAAATAGGATTTCCATGGGTGTTTCAGTACATTCTTCATTCTCTATATTCCAAGTTTTTGTTTCATTGCCTAACCATTGCTCAAGGTTAACCTCTTTTTTAGATGACACTTTGATCTCTCCATTCTGTGTGAAATTGTTGTTTTATTCACCTTCTACCTTGTCCCATTTCTCTTTGCAACTACTACAAATATAATAATCCTCGGTACCATCGTTCTCTACATAAAACTCTACTCCCTTTTTCATGTGAGAATTGATATTCATTCCACAAGTAGTGCAATGTTCTATAAAAAATAAAGGCTCAACGTTATACATTATTTACTCCCCTTTTAGAAAGATATATTGTTATTTAACATTACTAATTAGACATGATCAATAATCAATAAAGAATATTTCTTTATCCAAATATTATTTCTGCTTTTTATTAATATCCTCATCAAGTTCATACAGGTCAATACCTATTCCACGTTTAACCATAATGCATGCATGGTATTTCCGCCTATTGATGACCCAATCATGATCTGTTTTATTGCTCTCAACGATAGGCAACTGCCAGACTATATTATTATTTGTCATCTTCACGTCACCTTTTTAACCCATGTTATATATTGAACTGATTTCACCGATTAAATTTTCCTCATGGTCATAAACTTTTCTTGTTTCGATACAGACAACAACATCACCCATAGGACTAGAGAAAACAATCCTATCACCGTCATTAAACATAAATTCTAACCCATCCAATTTAAAGACTGTTTCAAGGTATTGTTTTACTGTACTCTCATTCGACTCTTCTCCTTTCTGTTTATGATTTACTCTTTTCACACAGTAAACCCTCGTTATGCAATTTTTCTAATAGCTCTACTTTTGATTTTGTACCCATAACCATTAGAGCTAATACAGCGTTATTAGACGTGTTCACATTAGAACCTGTATTCATATGCGTTTCAATTTGTTGTTTGTCGTATATTAGATATTCACCGACGCAATATTTTTCCATCCACTCAGGCATTTTCCAAGTCATTTTAATCTCTCCATTCTGTTTAAATTGTTATTTTATTCGTATTTCTTTAAGGTAATAAAGCTACACTTTCCCCTGTTTGAATAAAGTAAGCATGTTGTAAAAATGTTACAGTGTGGTCATATTTACCTTCCATGTATTCTTTTGCTTCCTTCTTCCTCCATGCGAAATACGATTCACGATCATTCACATAAACTTTTCCACTTTTAACTTCTTCAATACAAGCTATGGCATTATCAGCAAACCATTTTCTTGTTTTTTGAATTGATTCTTCTGTTAGTTGTACCCCATTAAATTTTGTCATACTATCACTACCATTCTGTTTAAAATATGCATTTTATTTGAATTCAAGAATGTTATGATGTAAGCATGAGAAGCTTTGATGTATCAATGATGTAATATGATCTGTTATTTAGCGTTTCACTGTATGATAGCTCGCCCTCAAAATCATTTATCACATCTTTTTCTTCTGTAGTCATATCTTGATACTTAACCTTCCCATATGATGGAGGAAGCCAGTTTTTCTTTTGGCTGCCAAAAACATTAAACTTCTTAAGTATTTCCTCATCTTTAAACTCGATGTGACATGTCCCTTTTTTATAGAAAGTTACATAGAAGTACTTTAACTCTATTTTTTTCGTCTCCCCATAATACTCAGCTAATTTTAAAGCTTCATCAATATTTATGTCTTCTGTCAATCCATTGTCAAGATAATTGAAAACTTTTTCGATATCTTTCAACTTTTCTAAGACCTTATAGTCTGTTGGATTAAACCGACCATCTAGCCAGCTATAAACGTTCAATGGGATAATCACTTTTTTGTTAATCTTGTACGATTTATTTGTTTTCCACCCATTATATAAGTGCACATTTTTTGATGATTCGTCATAGTAATGCTTGTGACTGAATTCTTCAAAAAGATTAAGTATTGTATCTTCTACACCTTGTGTCATCTCTTTGCTCATCTGGATTCTTAATGTATAGATATTGAATAAAGAAAAGTCATAGTCTTTTAATTCCTCAACATGCTGCAAATATTTTTGCTTCAGATTGCTTGTAAAGAACCCCATAAATTGATCATTATTAAATAACGTATTCCAATACTTCGCCCTAATTTGTTTTATATATGCATTCTCTATATCATTTTCTTCATTATTCTTATCAATTTGCAGCCTCAATATTGGAGTACTATTATCATTGAAACTATGTAGCATTAAGGGTTTTAAACTATTGTATTCATTGATTAGCTTTAAACCCGCTTTGATTTCATAATTGAATTGTTCTACAATCCCTTTTATAAAGTCTGCATTCACTAACTGTGTTGCTTTATAGTCGATATTAACTTTATGAGACTCATCTTTTTTTAAGTCTTCTATTAGGACACTGCTATATTCTTGTTTTTCAATGCTTATGTATATTAGAGCCGTTTCAACTTCTGTGCTTCGCTCTGAGTTCGAAAAAGCGTTTTGAATGTATTCAACTTCTGCATTTATTTCCTCTAGCTTACGAAACAAAAATTTCCTGTCATTTGAATACGGATTTTTTAATGTTTCGGCATTTAGTACGCAAACAATTTGACCAGGTCTTTGTTGCTTCTCTATTAATTCAATCGCCTTTAATAAGTGTTTAACACCGCTGCTAAAAGGTGGATTCATAAAAATCAAATCGTACTTCTTGTAAGTGTTAAAGGTCAAAAAATCGTCTGCTATCACTCTGTAATCTTTGCCTTTAAGTATGTGCTGTAAGTTTTCATCTTGCTCAATTGTATCCACGTCATACTTTGAATTCCTTCTGTAGTTCTTAGTGTTTTTAAATTGAGTGTAAATGGCTTCTACTAAGTTTCCTTTACCTGCTGACGGCTCTAGAACAGAGTTAATGTACTTCCATTCTACTTTAGATGTCATTTTTCTAATTAATTGCGTTGGTGTTGGATAAAAATCTGGATTATCTTTAAACATTTTGATTTCCCCTTTTGTGAGGGAATGAGATGTTTACCCATCCCCTCTTTATAGACTAGGCTTATAAGTATTGATTAAAGGTCTGAAGCTTTTTTCGTTTAAGTAGTCTAAAACCTCATCAAATTGTCTTTTGTCACAAGAGTGGTACTTACTATGAACTATTTTGATTCCCTCTGGTCTAACCTCAACATTATTCAATACTGTGTCGGGCAGTGAGTGCCACCCTTTGAACATCAATAAATCTGAATAGAAGTGACGGTAATATAAATTTCTTTTATTTTCGGGTTTGTATGTCAACTTGATTGCATTATCATATTGAGCATATTTCAATGGCCGATAACTTTCATATGTTACTCTTTCGCTAATCAAAGACCCAAGATCAGATATGTAGAATAGAGTATATTTTTCACCTTTTTCAAGTTCAGCCTTTTTGAATTGCTCTTGAATACTGTCAACTTCCTGGAGAATTCTATATAAAGAAATTTTCAATTCTTCAATTTCTACTTGCTGGATAATATTTTTATTCAACTTGAAATTATTTAATCTTAGCTTTTCTTTCAACGCAGCTTTATATTTGTTCCAATCTTCCTTTTTCCAAGTCTCAAATATATTCAATTCTTCAATGACCGAAGTTGAAATGTCTTCTAACTTATCTGCTTGATCTTTTAACTCCTGCAATTCTCCTTCATTTAACGCTTGCTTATGAGAAATCGACTTTTCAATTTTTGCATTATCCACTAAACCGACATATCTTGCATAAGAGTAGCCTTGAGCATCTACAATAAATTGTAATTTGCCATTGTAGTACACACCTACACCGTACAAATTCCATTGAATCGTTCTCTTTTCTAGGTCGTCCATATTGTAATAGTCAATCATTGAATTGATTCTATTGTCTTCCGTAAAGCTCCCACCTGTTTCAGCTAAGAAATCAAATTCATTTAGTAGCATGTTAGAAAAGTTGTTTAGAGCTTCTTCGGTATTGAAATGCACTTCCTTTATTATTTTTACATTTTCAAGAGTAAAATCACCTTTAATAACCTCATCTTTATACTGATTAAGTGTGCAATTCTTATTTAAGTTTGCGAACTGTGAATCAATAACAAAATACTGTTGTTCTCCGTTCAATTGTTTTACTACAATGCTGCTATAGATATTTTCAATTTGCTTCTTTTCTTCTTGTTGTTGTCTCTTATATTCAGCATTTTTGATTTCTTGTTCTTTTAGATATTCTTGAAGTTCTTTTTCTTTTCTTGCTTTCTCGGCTTCTTCAAATTCTTCAAGCTTTGAATCAAACAATGTCATATCTTCTTTAATTTCTTTTGTCTGTTCTGTCTCTTTGTATTCCCAATCTAATGAAACATGACCATAGAAATTGTAACTGCCAGCATAATCAGTATATGGATCAGCTGAGCTGTAGCAATGGCGATAATTGTTTAAAAGACTGTTGCAATAATCATAGATTGCAGTCAAATAAACTGAACCTTTTTCATAAGGGCTTGACTTGATTGTAATGTTAATCGTGCTATGTAAATAACTTCCTCCTGTAGTAACAGAGAATTTGCATTGCGGGAAACGTTGTCTTACATGCTTTCTTATTTCCTTAGCCATTTCTTTAACTTCTTGTTCCTTATTAACTTCGAACTCATGCCAATGTGTTGCATCCCACAAATCAATATTTTCAACCTTAGATTTCTTTTTGATTTTAGTGATTGTTTTAGAAGATGTAATTTTTTGTTTTGTTACGCTATTAGCTACTTGCATAGACTTTTCTGTGCGTTTGTTCCACCAGCATTTTTTGAATCCAGAGTATCGAAAACCGTTTGATTTAAGATGAGTTAACACCTCTTGTTCTGGTTTGCTTTCAAAATAAAGCTCAATTCCGTTTAACTCTTCATTAATTCTTAAAACAACTGTCATTTTCAACCTCTCCATCCATCATAGTAATTTTATTTTTATTCTTATTTTATGTAATAATTTCTCATTCCCTTAACTTGCTTTAAGTATAACATGATCATTATAAAATATCAAAGGTTATTTTATTTTTATTCTAATAAATTTATATAAGTTTTCGTTCAGCTTGCTGAACAAAACCGGACGTAAAGCGCCGTTCTTTACGGACGTATGTACTTAAAATGTTCTCCCTTTTTTAAAATTTATTTTTATACCCTTTCCCTAAAGACTTAGGCTCTGAAACCCTTGATATGACTGACTTTTTTTCAAAGTTTAAGAGGTTTGTTCTATTAACCTATTTATTTAACCATTCTAAAAGTAGCTTCTTCATCCTTAAAGATGGAATGAATAATGTTATTTCTTTACCATCTCTTATACCTGATCTCCATATCCACTGTACTAATTCAGATAAAGCAAATAAATCCTGATCAATTGCAATATTATATTTATTCTTAAAGTAACTATAAAGGATTGTATTAACGTATCTGTTTATTGTATAAGCTAAATGTTTCTTATGTTTAAATTCATTTGTAGCACGTGCATTGCAGGAAACAAAACCTTTTGTATATCCATTACCTTTTATTTTATTCTTATGTTCTGAATAGGTCGTCCACATTGCTTCATCACTTGATGACTTAACAATGTTGTTAAAGTAATTGAATACATTGTTCTTTACCTTCTTGATTGTATAAGGTGACTTATCTTTGTACCAGGTTGATGATAATGAATAATCTAACTGGCCTACAGCATTCAAGTTACCTTCATAAATTTTAATCTTATTACGGATCATTTCCTTAACGTTGTTCTCAAAGTCTTTATTGTATTGAGTAAACCGGTATTCTCCATCTACATAGGATGAGACATATTTTTCATAAGCAATATTATTTACATCATAATAATACCTTTGTATCTGAGCATCAAACATGTAAGTTAATATGTAAACCTCTTTAAACAATTTGAATACCTCAGCTGGAAAGTTCCAAATCAATATACTGTCTTTAAAATACACAAGATTATTGTTCAATGCCATATCTCTAATGTCATTGTAACGTGTCTCATAATCCCTTTTATCTTCGTTCCATTTAACAAATCCATCTTCAACATAGATAAGATTAGAATCAAATAGTGTTGTAAGATCATGTGTCTTCACTTGTAGCTGCTCAACTACTTCCATAACCTCGTCTAATATTAAAGTGTAGTTACCTGAAAGGATCAGCTCTTTTGTTTCATCGTTTGCATTCTTAAATAAGTTATGTGTTGCAACAATGTTTTTATTCTGTGATAAGAGTTCATGAAGTGATTCAAATTTATATTGAGTCTTATCCCCTTTTGTTCTTACTTTAGGTTCATACATTTGTCTGTTGGTTACACTTTTCTTTATCCGCTCAACCTCATTAAGATAAGGTGTGACAAATATAAAGTTATCTTCTGCGTTAGAGTTGTTCATGTAGTTAATAGCTGCTGATGTCTTACCAGATCCCATTATGGAATCAACTACTTTAACTTTATTCATTTAGCATCTCCTTTTGATTTAATTAAAATAAAGGAACGATAAATGTTTACCGCTCCTTATTTACAGTTTGATATTTAACTGGTGTGTTCAAGGTTCATGTTGTTTAACTTTGCTTATCTCTTCTCTGTACTCTAAAAGGTCTGAATCAATTCTGTCAGTTGTTTTCTTGATGGTGTCTATATCTTTCTTGAGCATTTCCAATTCCTTAGTAAGCTGCCGAATAGCATCCAGGAATTTATTCTCCACTCATCTCACCTCAATAATTCAATTATATCATGAGGCCTATGTGATTAGCGTGACTTGTTACTCAGTTTAGCAAATACAAAAAAGATGATCCATAACAGTATGGCAATGATACATGTGACTACAAAAATTGTGTTGATTAGTGCCTTTCCTTCGCTGCTGAAGTAATCTTTGATGAGTTGAAACATTAAGAATAAGCCAATGAATGTAATATGGGTAAACCATAGTGAGAATCGTTTCATGTTTACAATGTGCTTGATCATGTTATAATATGGGTAGGAACTAAAGGAGAAGTTCATTCC
Organism: Bacillus sp. AF23; assembly: GCF_020861455.1. Lineage (NCBI taxonomy): Bacteria > Bacillati > Bacillota > Bacilli > Caryophanales > Bacillaceae > Bacillus > Bacillus sp. AF23. The sequence continues at coordinate 46,110 of NZ_JAJHVY010000014.1, read as the reverse complement.
CCTTTAGCTTAGCTCTCATCGGCGTATACGTTGGCGTTGTCTCTTTGGTCGGAGCCGCTTGCGTATACGCTTTTTCTTTTTGCTTGTCCCATTCTTTAGGTTTCTTATCTTCTCAACTATTGTTAGACTGTTGATTGTAAGAACCGTTAAAGATATGAGGAAAGCAACCATGATACCCACTTTCTCAAGCACTATGTACACCTCCTTTCCTATGACTCTATTATAACACAGTTTATCTTATAAGTCATTTTATTTTTACTCTAAATAATTATATTTTGTTGAAATAATTATATTTTGTTGGTGATTGTAATGATGCATTAATATTAGTCTGTATGGTGGTTTAGCCGTTAGGACAGCAATGATATGGGGATGGACATTGGATGGCTTAGATAGGTGTTATATTGATTGTGAGAGCGTGTGTGAAGAGTAATAACGAAGAGTATATGATTATATAAGATATGGTTTTGTATAGTGATGAGTATAAAATAAATATGTCTTCGATTCCCTCGGATTCGTTATAAATACGATTATCTTTAATGAACGGTTATTCATTTTTTATATTGCCGACCAATTTATTTTTTAAAATTTATTCTTGTGTTTGGCCTGGAATTATGTTAGATCTGTGTTGAATAAACAGGATTAAGTAATTCCCTACATAAGGTATATTATATAGGGTTTTCACTTCCAGTATACGGGGGTATATTTACATCTAATGGTAAAATAAGAGGAACAAATGTGCCCATAGCACTTCCATTTCCACACCCTATCCAAATTTACATTTTTCCAATTCCACATTAAATCGTCCTTTTTCACATCGTAATCGTTATCGTAAAAACCTATATTATCAATGTTTTTTCCTCTTCAAATTTCTACTTTTTCATTAATATCTCCTTAAAACAACTTCTTTCCCCTACTCCCACTTACGTTTTACGATCGTTTGTCCCCTATTCAAAAATTAAAGTGTCAATAATCCTTATGTTTACTGTCTTTTTCAGCCCTTTATAAATTATTACGATAAGCATGTTTTTCGAGTACAAATAACATTACGATATGCAAACCAAATCCAAAAAATAAAATAGGTGATCTTAATTTCGATCACCACCTTTTCTTGTGTCTATTCCCATTTTTCATCAACTGATATCCACTTATTTGCTCGTAAATCCAACGACTTATAATCATCATGAATAACAAAGTATGAAGGCAAGTTCATTATATGACCTTGAGCTGCTTTCCAACATTCATAAAACCACTCTGTGAATGCTTTATGTTCTTCCCTTTCTATTTCAATATCGTTGTTTTCATAAAACTCGTTAAATTCCTTTTTATTCTCCATAGATAGTTGAAAATATTTAATATCAGGTATAACTTGAGTGCTCCCTGAAAAGATTGTTTTGTCTTCTCCTTCATAAAACACTTCATTTGCCTCTTTATCCATTGAAAACATTCTTATTGATATCTCAAATCTTGTTGGATCAATAAAGGCCATGTAGTCCACTAAATCAATACCATTATAAAAATTGTAGTTGATTGTTTTTTTGATTTCCCTTGTTAATAAAGCTGAGTGTTGACCGAGATTTTGCTGAACTGTTTTGATATAGTCTTCCAGTGAGAACATTTAATTACCCCTTTTTCTTATTTGTTTGTTTAATAAAGTAGTAAACCATCCATCCAATTAAGATGACAGACAACCCCCAATACTTTTGCTCAGTTGGAAGCATGTAAGATACTAAAATAGATAAGACTAGTGACGGCAACATAATCATGTAGTATTTCTTTCTATTTTTCATAATCTTCTTCCCCTTTTTGTTAATAACCTTAATACGCTTATATCGCCTATTAGTTTCGATAATACATCTCCAATTTAAAAATTTTTAAAATTTATGTTTACAAGAATAAAAATAAAATATATAATCAAGTCACCTGCTACCACAGGGATTTTTATTAGTTTTTTTAGAGTAAAAATAAAATTACTTATGGGGGTGATTGAATGAAAAAACAATATATGTTTAGTAACTTAATTGGTTTTCTTGAAACTAAAGTTATTAATGAAACAGCAACACCAGAAGAAGAAAACCTTTATCAAGACTATTTGTGGTACGGAACAGTTAATAAAAAAAGTCATACATACAAAAATTTAGTGTCTCAATATTTAAATAGCAGTTATTAAGAATAAAAATAAAATAGTTATAAGGGGAGAATTTATTGAAAGGAAAAAAAGACGGTCTAAATAAGCAAGTACATATTTACAGTATTGATACTTCTGCTTTTTATAATGATCAAGAAAACAAATTACATAACAAGATTTTAAAATCATATAGGTACAGAGATCATCTCAAAAAACTTGAACATGTTGATAAAAAACATAAGAAGTACATAACGCAAAGGATTATTTCCTTAAAAGAAAATCTTTATAACGCCTTTAACCATCATAATCAAATAAGAACACTTAGAACAGATTCCCTGAAAGATAATAATGTGATTTCATTATTTGATTCAGTCTTAACTCGAACGTTGGGAATCAAAGAAAACTCTCTCTCTGAAGAGATCATGGTTGTCCAAACTTATCACTTTCAAATTTTAAGGGACATTATTGATAAAGGATTCATACATAACAATGAGAAATACGTTTATTTCACTAGCAGTGCCGGTCAAATACGAACCAAAAAGTCTTGTTTTATCAAGCAAAGCACCTTAGATAAGTATCAAAATGCTTTAACTTGTGGTCTTAGTGTGGAGCAAATCAATGCTCAAGGTGGAAGCAGCATAAACAAATGGAATAGCTACATGGCCTTATCGAATAGCGCCAGCAGTCCATGGGAAATTGATATTGATAAAGCAATTGTCGTAAATGACTTAGAAACAAACGTTTCCAGCCTGGTTGATTATATTGACCGTGATACATATGAAATCACTCGTAAGATTATGGATATTCCTATAGAACATACAGATGGTTGTGGAATGATGCTTCCTAGTTTGAGCCAGAAAAGCTTTATGGTCAGATTGCCTTGGGTTAAGGGTCTACTAGTTCCATTTGATTTTAGAAAGTTTGCTGAAAAACACAGTTCATTTATAGTTAAGGACGTCTATGGTAAAGAATGGGACATTATTAAAGATGATATCCAAATAATTTTTACGAAAAGCCAGTTTAAAATGTGGAAGTACTATGATTCATGGGATGACTATCGCTATAAATTTAAAAAGTATGGATGTTTAGGAGCTAAATTAAATGAAGAAGATCCATCTGTTGAGGGAAAACTAACTTACCAGATGCTACAAACACTCACTGATATCACAGATGAGGAATTGAAACAAATCAGCTCAAAGACTGTTAGAGAGATTACACAATTAGGCACTGATAAAGAAACCATGATGAAAGTTTTGGGAGCTACCGAGAAACATAAACATAAGACAAGCCTTCAAGAAGCTCTACTGATATATCCAGAGCTACTAAATGATGATCACACCAAAGAAATCATTAAGAATAAGAAGAAGAGTATGATTAAGGACGCCAAATCAGGAAAATTACTTGTCAATGACGCCCGGTATACATATTTATGTCCAGATCTATATGCTTTTTGTGAAAGATTGTTTCTTGGAATTGAGAATCCGAAAGGACTGCTTTTAGGAAGCGATGTCCATTGTTCCTTATATGATGAAGGGTACATTGATATCCTTCGCTCCCCTCACCTATACAGAGAGCATGGGGTTAGGTGGAACAAAAAAGATGAGGAAAATGAAAAGTGGTTTATTACCCCAGGTGTTTACACCAGCATTCATGATCCGATATCTAAATTGCTGCAGTTTGACAATGACGGGGATAAGGCATTAATTATTTCTGATGAGTTAATCGTCAATATTGCCAAGCGTAATATGGAGAACATCGTTCCTTTGTATTATGAAATGTCAGTAGCCCAGAAGCAAGAGATTAATAGTAGAAACATCTATGAAGCACTAACTCTTGCTTATGGGATCAATATCGGGGAGTACAGTAATAATATCACTAAGATATGGAACAGTGACAATATAAACCTGGACGTTATCAAATGGTTATGCATGGAGAATAACTTTACTATCGATTTTGCAAAAACCTTATTCATGCCCACCCGCCCTGATCACGTTGATGAGAAAATCAAAGAATACATAAAAAATAAAGTGCCCCACTTCTTCATCAATGCAAAGGATAAAGAAGAACATAGCGTAGAATCGATTAATGAAAGTACAGTAAATAATCTAGACTCAATTATCCCATCCGACCGAATTAATTTCGCAGCTGTTGCAGGAAAATTCGATTATCGTTTCCTGCTCAAGAACAAGGAGATTAAGTTGGACGATGCAATTATTAGTGAATACAAACGATTAGACCAGAACAAGAAATGGCTCATGAATGATGAAGACATTAAGCCTGGACAAAAACTTTATGTTTATAAGGTTATTAAAGACAGATTGCTGAAGATACATGAAGATGAGCAATATGTTGCTGATGTTTTGGTTAAGCATTTATATAAAAAGAAAAGCAAATTTAAATCAACATTATGGGAGAGCTTTGGCGAGACTCTATTAGAGAATCTAAAACAAAACTTAAAGACTTATAGAGGATGCTGTAGTTGCGGTAAGATGTTCAAATCAGCATCGAACAAGGCGAAATATTGTCCAACCTGTGCAAAGAAAATAGCACAAAAGCAAAAAAACAAGTGGAAAAGGGATAAATGGAGGAAAGAAGAAAAATAGAAAGTGCCTTGAGCCTTACTCCCCCAAGGGGTACAGAGATTTTACCGAAAAAAGTTCAACAAAAAAAGTGCCTTAAACCCTTGATGCGACTGGTCTGGAAGCCCCTTTTGAGATAATCGTCATAAGGGAGACAGAAAGCTAATTTCCACATAAAAGGGCTAGTACGTTTCCCCCCGTCTATATAAAAGACAATCTTTATTGCTCATTTAGAATAAATTTAAATTTACTTAGGAGGAAATTGATCATGAATAAAACAGAACTAATCGCTAAAGTGGCAGAAAAACAAGGGGTATCTAAAAAAGAAGGAGCTCCCAGTGTCGAAAAAGTCTTTGACACTATTTCAGAGGCATTAAAAAGTGGAGAAAAAGTAAGTATTCCTGGTTTCGGAACATTTGAAGTTCGTGAACGTGCAGCTCGTAAAGGGAGAAATCCCCAGACAGGAGAGGAAATTGATATTCCGGCTACAAAAGCACCTGCATTTAAGCCGGCAAAAGCACTTAAAGACGCAGTCAAAGCTAAATAATCAGTTAATGAGGACGACAGGAAAGGCTACCTGCACGCTTTGTCACAAAGAGCTTATGCTCCTAAAAGTGTCAGAGTTAGAAGTTATGGAGGAAATTGTCGACCTCCCCTCTTATCGCTTATCTTCATCTCTGGGTTAATTAATTATAGTTGTTTATTGATGGCATGGGGTGCCGTCAATAATTAGTTGATTACTGATATTTGGGATATCAGTTCTCGACTAATGTTCATTTATGAAGATACAGACTAATCAAATGAATATTAGTGGAGATTCCTCTCCAGTGTGGACTAGCTTTTATTGATTAAACAATATCTACTCCCTTGTTTTCTGTATCATTCTGACACAAAACTGCGACTGGTCATTGCAGTTAGTCGGATAATAGTCATTTATGAGGGTGCGGGGTTAACTCGGATGTCTGTATCTAAAGGAGACAGGTAAATGACTATTATCGGGCTAAACATGTCGGTAAGACCTATGCTACTCAAGCTGTTTATGTAGGGTGAATCCCATCACAGTCTTACTATGGGTGACATGTAGCCTGAATATTATTAATTGCGGTGTTCTGCTTCGGCTTACACTTAGGTAAGGTAGATGCGTCTCCCTTCCCTTTAAATAATGCCCTAGTAAGCTTTGATGCTTATTATGCGGTCTCAAAACTTTCCGGTTAGCGAGTCTACAATCCTCGTAAAATAAGTGGAATAGTGTTTGGGCGATTGATCACCGCTCCTATTTCACAGAAAAGGATTATTTTCGGTCTTGTCTTTTCAATTTTACTTAGCAATTCTTCACTTTATTTCACTTCATCCCCCTCATTCTGAATGGAGACTCATCTTTCCCATGCACATACCTCCTTACACGGGTCAGAGAAAACTGTGCAAAATAAGAGGCTGGCGATCTACACGCATTGTATGTAGATAAGGTGTGTGACCTGACATGAAAAGACAGGAATGTCTCTGAAAAGGGTTATATGGTTTACCTTTTCGATTACTTTTGATTAAAACGAAGGATAAAATTTGTTTTATTGGCAATTTATTTAAGAATCTATTAGAATATAAAAGATGTATGTCTAAAGGAGAAGATAATAAATGTCAAAAATCGCTTTGTTCGAAGCTTTACCTTTAAGAAATGCAATCTCAAAACGTATTCAGGAACTGTTACAGGAACGAGATAGTGTTGCATATGTTGAACATGATAAAGATGAAAAATATACAAAACCAACAAAAACTGTAGACCAAATCACAGCTGAGCTGGAATCGACTAAAAAAGATTATCGTGAATTGGTAGTACTAATCGCTAAAGCCAACCTGGATGCAAAAGTGTTGTGGGATGAAAAGGAATTATCGATCACAGAAGCACTTGAATTAGCACAGCAACTTAGAGGTGAAGCGAATAAACTCAAAAGTTACGGTCGTTCTCAGAAAACTGAACGAGTAAATTCTTATTCTGATGTTATTAGTTATCGTGAAGCCTTGTTTGATCCTGATAAGATGCAAACTAAAGGATTAAAGTTAGAAAGAATGGCTAATCGTCTTTCCAACTCTATTGAAAAAGCTAATCATAATTATGAAATTGAGTTTGAAGCTGCAGATAAGTATCTATAAAAGCTAAGGTTTTAACTTAGCTATGAGGGTAAAATCACTTTTATCTTGATAGCTAGGTGTAAAACTGCCCAGCTTGGACAACAGAGAAGTAGAAAGCCGCTTTAGTTTAGAGCGTATCTAAACTGTAATACAAAACTCATTTATTTTCCTAGGTTGGAAACGGATTACGTTTTACAGCTTACGAATTACGAGATATACGATTTTACGGACGCAAACCTTTATTAGTGATATTTTAATCAAAAATATACTCTGTTCTCTGTTGTTCCAATAATTTAATAATTTAACTCATGTGCCAAGCTGTACAAGGAGTTCCTGAAGACGTCCTTATGACGTCTTTTGTTATTCAGATTTCCCTGTCGATCCGAAGGCTTGCGTTCCTACGTGAGTTACTGGTGTAGGTGAGATGGGTAAGAAAATAACTAGAACAATAGAATTTAATAGTCATTTACTCTTTTTTGTTGTAGCTTTTACTTTATCATAACCAAACATATAGCCAAAAGCTATCAATGCTGCCCCACCAAAACGAAGATATTGATGATATTCAAAATCTTTAAAAACAGTAACCGCTCCAACTATCAACAAAACACCTATTATAATAAAGGCATTCAAAACTTTGTCTAACAAAAAAACACCTCTTTTTCAAATTTCATCTACACTTCATTATACCTATTGTGGATTATTTTTCCACACAAAGTGCTTCTTGATAACTGGAATGGGTCTGTAATACATATGTACAAAAGTTATCAATAATCTCCTTCGGGCGTTTCCCCAACGCCTATCCGACTTATCTTTCATCTCCTTTATATCCCCTTCTCGGACGTTACCGATGCTTCGGATCATCGGGCTTCCGAAGGAGCTTATTGTACGTAAATAGAAAATTATTGGAGGAATTTAAATGGCAAGCAAAAAAGTACATCAAATTAATGTTAAAGGCTTTTTCGATATGGACGTAATGGAAGTTATCGAACAAACTAAAGAAGCTGAATACACATATGACTTCAAAGAAATTCTCTCAGAGTTTAATGGAAAGAATGTTTCAATTACTGTAAAAGAAGAAAATGAACTTCCTGTTAAAGACGTTGAGTAAGGCGGTGACTGAATGATCGATCCTGTTCAAACTAAGCGTCACTCAGATGAAAACCTTAAAGAATGGAAAATAAGAATCTGCTCTAATAAAGACATTTATAATCTAAACTGGGAAGAAATCAAAGAGTTAATCAACAAGGAAACCGGCGAACCTAAAGGTGAATCAGCTTATAGAAAATGGTTCAACAACTTCATTGAAGGAGTTGAATACCAAAAAGAAAAGTCAGCTGAATCAAATAATTCTCTCATTGAATTGGAACTGAAAAAGGTTGAAATCATGGAAGAGAGAAAAAAGCTTCAAGCTGTAAAGCATGAAATACATAAAAACACACGTGTCAAAGGTCGAACAGAGCTGCTATATGAAAATGTAACTGAAGCAATTGAGAAAGCAGGCACTCTCCCTCCCCCTTCCTTCTATCCATTAAATAAGAGCGAAAGAAAAAGAGCTGCTGTTCTAGGGTTTGGAGATGAACACTTCGGGAAGCAATTTAAAAGCAACAACAATGAATACAACGAACAGATTTATTTGCAGCGTATGAATCAGATTCTTTCTGAAACTGTTGAGTACATTCAAAAAGAAAATTTAGATGAGCTGGTCGTGTTAAATGGTGCTGACAGTGTTGAAGGTATGGCATTGCGCGTATCGCAATTAACTGCCCTTCAGTACGGGTTTATTGACCAAGTGATAAAATACTCTAGGTACAAAGCTGAATGGCTTTTAGAACTTTCTAAGCACGTCAAAATTAAGTACATACATATCCCTTCTGCAAATCATACTGAACTAAGATTACATAATACAAATCGCTCGGAAATGCCTAAAGAAGATGTAGAACGTATTATCGCTACTTATATTCATGACGTACTCAAAGACAATGAGCGAATTGAAGTTCCTTTATACGACGAAGGAATTGTGGATTTTAAATTACTTGAATTTGAAATTGTTGCTTGTCACGGACACCAGATTAAAAACAAAAAGAATGCTATTCGTGATATCTCACAGATGAAACGAAAATTCTACGATTACATGTACATCTCCCACTTCCACCACGGAAACATGCTCACTGTAGGTGAAGCAGCCACTCATAATATCCAAGTTATACAACTCCCTTCTGTAATGGGTTCCGATGAATACAGTGACAGCTTAATGACAGGTGCCAAAGCTGGAGCAAACCTTTCAATTTATGAGTCCGGTAAAGGTCGTACTATTCAGTATGATTACATATTGAATTAATTTAATAAGGAGTAAAACTAAATGAAGACAAAATGTTTTATTAACGAATTAAGTGGTCATTGGGTTAATTTCTCAGATGAATTTAAAACGGAGTTTCCCATAATTATTGCTGGTTAATCCCTACAACTGAGTCTAATCGAAGTGTTAGGACATTATTTCTTCAACTAAGGGAGCCTCGATGTAGGCTCCAACTTTGTTTAAAACTTTAATTTTATTTAGATTGGAGTCGCATTAATGGCTGACTACAAAAAGGTTTATTAAAGTAATACAAAAAAAAACGATTGAGGACGAAGAAGAAAATGACGAATGAAGACTTTAAATATCTGAATAAGCACTTAGAAACTCTCTCAGAGTTAAAACAGTCTGGATACAGATGTGATGCTGAGATTAAGCGAGTATTAGAAGCTATTCATTTAACTATCTTTGGTGATAAAATCGAACCGCCATTCAAGCGAATGAAAGTTGTTTTTAATGATGTTGATAAATCACTACAAGAAAAGTTCCATAAAAATGTACCTAAGATTCTTCTGGTAAATGATTCTCAGAGAGGTAAAGGCAAAACAACTCTTCTTCTTAGGTTATCACAAGAGAATAATATTCCTTTACTTGTAGGTGCTCATAAAAAGATTTACAAAGACTTGGCTAAAGAAAAAGGAATTAGTTGTACTATTATCTCAGCCAATAATTTAGAAGGTAATCATTTTCCGAATGGCGTTTATATTGACAGTACTGTTACTAAAGATCAACTCAAAACAATTAAAAAATTAGGAATTGATGTCAAAGGAGGGTTTCATCACGATGAAGTCCTCTCTTCTTTAGTTTAAGCACCTTTTTAGAACGCCCAGTGATGATTGTGGTACTCCCCTTCCGCTCTATTACTGGGCGTTTTATAAAACGTGTTTACATCAACTAACTTTATGGAGGTGAAATATGGCTACAGAAAAAATCAAATGCTCATGCTGCGGCAAAGAACAAAATGCAAATCAATATTATATATCGGAATCTCCTTTCAATTATGCAACCGGCAAGCTGTCAGTATGTAAAAGCTGTCTCCAAAATGAATTCCAAAAAGACAAAGATAACTTAAAGAATGTGCAAAACATCTTGAGAATGATTGACCGTCCATTTGTTTACGATTTGTGGGTTTCCGCTGTTAATGAATCAGAGTCAAAGAAAAAATCAGCTGGAAATGTGTTAGGTACGTATATGAAAAATATCGGAATGAAAGATTACAAGTCAAAAACTTGGGCAGACAGTGAATTTGACTTTGAAGAAGAACAAGAATACACAACACAACTGTTACTAGCTAAAAGTACAGAAGATATATCTAAGGAAGACATAGATGAATTAATGCAATTCTGGGGTCGTGGTCTTGATGTTGAAGATTACATTTGGCTTCAGAATGAGTACATTGACTTCACGAATAGGTATGAATGTGATTCTAAAGGAATGGAACTCCTTATAAATGAAATATGTTTGACTCGGCTAGATATCCGCAAACGGCGTGAAAATGGTGAAAAAGTCGATCAGCAACAAAAAACTCTTCAAGATTTACTTGGATCAAGTAATTTAAAACCAGTTCAAGAAACTGGAGCAAGTGGAGTTGAACAAGAGTCTTTTGGCACTCTGATCAAAAAATATGAGAATGAGAGACCTATTCCTGAGCCAGAGCCTAGGTGGAAAGATCCTGATAAAATCGGGAAATACATTAAGGTATTTTTCCTTGGGCATCTGTCCCGAATGCTTGGTTTGAAAAATCAATATTCAGAGGAATATTGGGAAGAAATGAATAAGCACACTGTTGAAGAACCTGTTGCAGAAGAAGAGGAACGAGAAAATGACCTCACATAAAAATTTTACAACAGATCGCAACAAGCATAGCCGAGGAATCAATATCTTTAAAAAGGGAAACAACTTTAAAAAGAAATCAAAATCCGAACGATTAATGGATGGTATTGGCGCATGGACTTCTTTCTATAGAGCAAACCCACATCGCTTTGTAAAAGAATACTTGGGTATTACACTTAAATTGTTTCAATGTATTTTAATTTACATGATGGTACATAACCATTATTTTATGTACCTGGCCAGTCGTGGTCAGGGTAAAACTTGGTTAACCTCTGTATACTGCTGTGTGCAAGCCATACTCTTCCCAGGTACTAAAATAGTTATCGCATCGGGCACAAAGGGACAAGCTCGTGAAGTCATAGAGAAAATTGATGACTTACGTAAAGAATCGCCTAATTTAAGGCGAGAAATAGAAGATTTAAAAACCTCAACGAATGATGCTAAAGTGGAGTTTCATAACGGCAGCTGGATTAAAATCGTAGCCTCAAATGATGGCGCCCGCTCCAAACGTGCAAACCTCCTTATTGTAGATGAATTCAGAATGGTTGATTTTGAAATCATCAGTAAAGTACTCCGAAAATTCCTAACAGCTCCCCGTTCTCCTAAATATCTTGAAAAAGAAGAGTACGCTCATCTAAAAGAACGAAACAAAGAAATTTACTTGTCTTCCTGCTGGTATAAGGTTCATTGGTCATTTAACAGATTCATAACTTACTACAATGCCATGATGAAAGGATCTAAATATTTTGTTTGCGGTCTCCCTTACCAGATCGCAATTAAAGAAGGGCTTTTGGATAAAGATCAGGTTAGAGATGAAATGACCGAAGAAGACTTCGATCCTATTGGTTGGTCTATGGAAATGGAAGCTCTCTGGTTTGGTGAATCTGAAAAAGCTTATTTTAAATTTGAAGACATTGAAAAGAACCGAAAGCTTGCTTCTCCCCTCTTCCCTCCTGACTATTACAGTCTGATCAAGGATTCCAACTTTAAATATGAAGGCAAGAAACCAGGAGAAATTAGACTGGTAAGCAATGATATCGCTGGAATGGCTGGTAAGGATAATGATGCCAGTGTTTACACTGTATTCAGACTGATTCCAAACTCCAATGGGTATGATCGTCATATTGTATACATGGAGAGCATAGTAGGCGGTCATACAGGCACTCAAGCAACTAGAATTCGACAAATATACGAAGATTATGATTGCGATTATATTGTATTGGATACTCAAAGTATTGGACTTGGTGTGTATGATGCATTATGCCAGCCTCTATATGATAAAGAACGTGCAAAAGAATATGAGCCATTTTCATGTATTAACGATGAAAGAATGGCTGAGCGTTGTACTTATCAAAATGCCGAAAAAGTAATTTATAGCATTAAAGGTAATGCACAATTGAACAGTGAAATCGCTGTATTACTCAAAGATGGATTCAAACGAGGGAAAATCAAAATTCCTATCAACGAAAATGAAGGAAAAGAATATCTGAAAAGATTTAAAGGCTATGAAGGGCTATCTCCTGAAGTTAAAGGAAAATTCCTTTCAAGCTATGCTCAGATTACCCTTCTGATAAATGAAATGATCAACTTAGAAGCTGAATATAGCGATAACGGACAAGTTAAGCTTAAAGAGCCAAAGAGCAAACGAAAAGACAGATATAGCTCAGTGGCTTATGGCAACTACATTGCCACTGTATTAGAAAGGCAGTTAAACAAACAAACTGAATATGACGTTGAAGACGAACTAGTTTATTTTTAAAAGAAATGAGGTGAAACATGGTAACCTTAAATAAAGTTGACATTGAGTCTGAAGAGTATAAGCAAATGCTGAATGACTATTCAACTTATACTTCTACATTTGCTTCCGGCTTTATCTCAAATATGTTTTCCAATGGTATTGTTACGGAAATTGAGGCCGAACAATTAAAAAATTATTTTTCTAACCCCGATGAATTTCAAGAAGAAATTGAAGATCTTGCTGAGTATTTTTACATTTCGACTGCAGAGATTCACCAATTGTTTGAATTGATTGAAGCCCTCCCTACCCTCAACTATAAAATTGACTCCTTTAATAAAGTTAAGTCTTCAGATAAGCACATTTCTCTTTTGAATAAATCCTTACATAAGGTCAAACATAAAAGACTTACTAGGGATCTGTTAAAACAGGTAGCTACAGCTGGCACTCTTGTTGGTATATGGCTTGGGGATGCTAAGAGCCCCTATCCGTTTATTTTTGATGAGATTAAATATGTATTCCCCTCCTTTAGGAGAAATGGAGACTGGGTATGTGTAGTTGACATGGAAATGTTCACTAAGTATAAAGATGATCACAGAAATGAATTGTTAAAAAGCCTCTCCCCTTATATTAAACAAAGCGATTATGAAAACTTCATGAAAGATCGAGAGAAATATCGATTTAAGGAATTGCCACAAGAAAGAACTTTTCCACTACGCACAGGGACGCTAAAGAGAAATCAAGGATTGGGAACATCTTGGGTTACCCCAGGACTATATGACGTTCTCCATAAAAAGAAACTTAAAGATGTTGAAAGATCGATTGCAAATAAAATTATTAACGCTGTTGCAGTTCTAACGATTGGAACAGATAAAGGTAATGGCGAATACACAAACATGAAGCTGCCTAAAGCAGTTAAACAAAAAATTCATGGTGGCGTTAAAACAGCTTTGGAAAAAAACCAAAAAGATGGAGTAACTGTAGTATCAATCCCTGACTTTGCTGATATCAATTTTCCAGATGTCAAAGCAGATGGATTAGATGGAGCAAAATTTGATCATATCAATAGCGACATTCAATCTGCTTACGGCTTATCCGGCTCCCTTTTAAATGGTGATGGAGGTAACTACGCAACTTCGTCATTAAACTTGGATACATTTTATAAGCGTATTGGCGTTTTAATGGAGGATATTGAACAAGAGGTTTATCAAAAGTTATTCAACCTTGTTTTGCCTGCTGCCCAAAAAGACAATTACTATATGAATTACGATAAAGACAAGCCACTCACTCTCAAAGAAAAAATGGACATCTTAATAAAATTAAACGATAAGGGCTGGTCTATTAAGCACGTAGTTGATAATTTGGCAGGAGTTTCTTGGGAGAGTTACCTTGAACAAACTCTATATGAAACTGAAGAACTTAAACTCCAAGAAAAGATTATCCCTTATCAAACTTCATATACCTTCACCGGGAATGAAGCAGGTCGCCCAAATGAGGGTAATAAAAACAACGACAATACGGTGAAGTCAGCTACCTCCAACGGTAATGACAATCCTATTTAAAACTTCACTTTTGAAGGGAGGTGAAATTATTTGACAAAGAAGCCAAAGAAAAAACTATGCCAACTTCAATTAAATGAGATTAAAACATCAGATGATCCAACAAAGTTGTCATGTAGCTTTGTCATTATTGATTTCGATGTCTCTCACAATAACGCAGTAATTTCTAAGGAAGTTGCTCTTGAAGCTGCTTCAACAATTATTAATAAACCGATAGTTGCAAAGTATTACGAAGTTGAAGAATCAAATACTTCTACAGATGCTTTGGGAACTCATGAAGCTTTTCTAGACACAGACAAGCACGGAGAACTTGAGGTGAAGAGAGATACTGCCCCAATTGGCGTCTTTACATCTGAGGGATACATAACTGAAATTGAAACCCCAGAAGGTAAAAAAGAAGTATTGGCAGCAGATGCAATCCTTTGGAGCTCTCGATTTAAAGATGCATGTGAGCTTTTACTCGAATGGTATGGTCGGGGCATTAACATTAATACAAGTTGTGAGATCCTTTATTCAAATTACACTATGCAAGATGGCATTGAACACCTACAGTCCCCCATCTATTTCGAAGGTCACGCAATTTTAAATTCAGAGAAACGTGGAGAGCATGACATTGTCCTCCCCGCTTATGATTCTTCCAAACTTCTAAGCTTTAATGAAATTCAACAATTTGAAAGATTAGTTGCTCAAGCAGCTACAAGACAAAATAATGAGGAAGGTGAAAAAATGAATAAGTTTAGAAAAGTGTTTGAATTGTCTCAGTCTGACGTTCGAACACTTCTTTATAACCAATTAGATCCAACCCTTAACAAGGAGTCAGCATCTTATATTGCAGATGTATATGATACATATTTCATCGTAAACGTGTATAGCTGGTCAGATGAAAATAGCTATGACAAATACTTTAAGTTCAATTACACAAGAACAGGCGATACCGTTTCTATTGATTTTGACAGTAAAACCGAGGTATTCATGACGCGTAACTGGGAGGAAGTTCTTCCTGAACCTATTCAAACACAACTTAACCAGAAAGATGAACAGATTAAAGATTTAACGAAACAAGTAAATCAAATCAATAAGAATAAGGCAGAAATTGAACAGCAATTCAACACTGCCAGTGAAAAGCTTGTGCAATTAAATTCTGAAGTGGAACAATTGAAACCTTATAAAGAAAAACACGAGAAAACTTTATTTGAACAAAAACTGTATGAGAAAAATGAATTTTATAAAGCGAAATTTGAAGCTTTAAATGCTGAGGATAAATTCAGTACAGAAGAAGTACAAAACCTTATCCATGCTTCCATTAAACAAGGTGAAGAAGGAGAAAAAGCTGTATTACAACTTAACACAATGTTAGTTGATTTAGTTAGTGTTCCTACTGAAACAAATACAACCATTAGAGAATTTTCAAGTAAACGGGAAAATTTAATCCCTAACGATGACTCTTTTGAATCCCGCTTTTCACAATAAATTTTAAACTTGGAGGAATAAAATATGGCTACAAGATTACAAAAAGCCCTTACAGAAGTAGGTAATCATACTACTGGAAACTTGAATTCTTTAAAAATTAAAACAGTTGCTCACGGTGCAAAAGTAACTGGATCAGACATTGACAACTTTATGCTTGTTGAACTTGGTTTTGATGCTGAGGGGAACCGTACAGCTTCGAAGCTATCAGATAAAACAAAAAAAGCATATTTAATTGCATCTCCTGAAGCACGCTATCTTGGTGAATCAATGAGAGACTTTTATAACGGTGTGGGAGAACATGCTCGAATTGTTATCCTTGAGCCAGCTTATACTCGTTTTGATGTTTCTGCGTTTTCATTTAATACAGGAGTGACTGAGGTTAAACAAGGTCAAGTAGCTCACTTTGATATCGCTACTCAAAAGTATATTATCAGTGATCCTGCTTCACCTCACGAGGATTATGCTGATTCTTCTGCTAAGTTCCTCGTTGTAAATAATGAAGAGGACCTTGTTTACACAATGGGACAAAAGCTTGTTCGCCTTGAAGTAATCGAGGCCTAATACATAACAAATAAATTTCAATAAAAGGAGTATTATAATGAAATTAGATACTGTGAAAATCAAAGGCTTGTTTAGCCGTGTATTAAATAACAAAATGGACGGTACAGACCAAGCTGATATCCAAACTTACATTAAGAAAGTGTTTGGTGACGGCGGTACTACACCTGACCCTTCCATGCTCCATCAATTTAATAACCTTGTCGTTGAGCAAGCTGATGAAATTGCGAAACCTAAAGTAACTCAGCTCCTCTCCCTTTTGGCCAATGTCCAACAAGAAAAACGAGGCAATATTAAAGAAATTAAAATTCCGAAAAAGAATAAGGCAAAAGTCATTTGGTCTGCTACAGGCTCTGGTGTAGATTTAGTTCGTGTTGAAGGACAAGAAACAGTTCCAGCTGTTCCGAAAACTATGTCAACAGGTTTCTATTATGAACCCCTAGATCTGGTAACAGATTCAATTGTTTACTTCAATAAATTGGTGAATGATATTGCAGATGCTAAAGTCCGCTTGTACCTCGATAAAATTCATCAATTAACTGCAAGCGCAATTACAGCTGGTAAAATCCCTGTAAAAAATGTTCAAACAGGCTCAAACCTTACTCTTCAACAATACAACAAAGTAGCTTCCGTGCTTCAACGTTATGGTGGAAAACCAATCTTCGTCGCTGACACTCTTCTCATTGACTACTTCGCATTCCAACAAGGAACAGACTCTACGTTTAAGAACTTCTTAACAGAAGAAGTAAAAGGAGAGCTTCTTACTGCTCTAAATCCAACAACTATCGGCAGAACAACTGCTGTTAACCTCACTAACCCATTTACAGATGATACAAATAGTAAAGTCGAACTTCCTGTCAACAAAGGTTATATGTTTGCCGGCGGCGTTTCTCAAAAACCATTTTCTGTTGTTGAGTATGGCGGACTGCGTCAATTGACAGAACAAGATATCGAAGATGAAAGAATCAAAATGAAAATTGTTCAAGACGCTTCTGTTAACCTTCTTTTTGGAGAAGCAATCGGAATTATTGAAGAACAAGCTGCAGTATCTATCTAAATCAAAATATGAGGATTTTTTAGGAGGATATTAATTTGACTGAAAAAATTAAGTTAGCACGATACAGAAGTACATCTTATTTTGTTGGGTATACCGGCGATGGCGGACATAAACAATACACTTGGGCTGGAAGTAAAAATGGGAAGGCCGATATTAAAGAAGTTCCAAAAGAAGTTGTTGAATGGCTCACAATGAACAGCGTTTGTTTCGATAAAGGTGAATTAGTTATTGTTGAAGATAATGATACCACCAAAGAAATTAAAGATTCTATTGTTGAGTCGGAGGTTTATGAAAATAACATCCATACCAAAGAAGAAATTGAAAAGATGATTAAATCAGGAAATATTGCTCAACTAAAAAATAAGCTCGATAAAATCACAGTGGATTCTGAGAAACAATTTATTATTGACGTTGCTTCAGAATTTAGCGATGACATTGCTGCAGGCAAATTAAAAGTTTTGGCTGATTGGATGGGAGTCGCTGATCCTTCCCTTCTCTTTGACTAAGAGGAGGGATTTTTATGACATCTTATGATCAAATATGGGAAACCTTTTTAAACAACTGCGAGACGTCCGATTTTGATGTTCCTCAAGAAGAAGAGGACATTTATAAATCAATTCGAAATGCAATCCTTCATTTCAATAACCGGCTTAGAGACAATTTAAAAGCTGATAATTCAACTGAAACTGTTAATCGGGAATTATCTGAGGATGATCTTCTTATTCTTGCACACTTCTTGAGATACATCTTTTTGTTAAATAAAAAGACCTTGTTTGAGAATACGTGGCAGCCCTTCACTAATGACGTGGGGATCAAGAACTTTAGTACGCAACTCAATTCACTTAAACAAAGTGTAATAGATCAGAAAGACGAAATTGAGCGCTTGATATTGAACGCTGCGGTGGATTATCTATGAGTACAATTAAAGTTAAATCAGCACATAAAGATGGACAAATAAAGCTTGAGGACTTAGATGTTGTTTGCAATAAACTGTGTAAGAAAAACAATTCAGTCCTCTTCAAATTGGAGAAATACCTTAATAAAAAGCTGCTAAGTGATCCTGATCTCACAGAAATCAGGGACACTATTTTAACAGTAAGTGGTGAATTAAGCAGACTTAGGGATAACTTAGTAACAGACGGTGATTCGAATGAAGGACTACAGTAATTACCACAAGGTTAACATTAATAATAAACTTCTTCATGATGGTAAGCTTATTTTCCAACAAGGCCTTAAGGGGTTTGAATCTGAAAAAGTCACAATTGATGGAATCGAAAAAACAGTAATGATCACTTCTAAGTACTCTAGTGGCGATGGTTCTGCAAGATATATATTAGGTGAAATTGCTGACATTTATCGTGGCGGAGTTGTTAAGTTTAATGATGAAACATGGCTCATCACCTCCCACCCTCTCAGTAATAAGATTTACAAAAAGGCTGAAATAAAAATATGTGGAACATCATTTTTTCTTACTTCAGAAGACAAGCTAATCGATACTGGCAAAATTAACGAAATCACTGGTAAGCCAATTTATGAAAAAGTACCTGGTGAAAAAACTGAAGTCCCCTGCATATTCGAAAGGACAACTTCAATAAAAGGCACTGAATTGGCGGTAAATCTTCCAGATGGTCAAGCAAACATTACAATTCCTTATCTTGTTCATGAAAAATTGAAAATCGGACTTACCCTCACCTTCTTTGGCGAAGATTATCAAGTCGATGATATAGACTATTCTAAAGTTTATGGAGACCACGGAACAATAAAATTGGTTGCCAAAAAGAAAGTTGGTGAAAAGACATGAGCATGACTGTTGAACAGATGACAAAAATCTTCAGATTAGTTATGGATGATGTTCAGCTAAATCGGCTTCTGTATTATAAAGATGATCCTCTCTCCCCTTCTCATCCAGATGTTCAATCACTCGAAAATTATTATGACTCCACAAATGACTCACCCGCTATAATCAATACCATATTTAAGCGAGCACCTAAAACAGATGATCTATCGGATTCACCGTTATGTAGGATGTGTGTTTATTTAGGGAACGCATTACCAAAACCATCCAACCAAAGTGCGATGCTTCTTAATCAAGACTTGATGATTGATGTTTTCACCCATATTAACACCTTTGAAGAAACCGAATTTAGAAATCTTAAGATTAATGACAGAATTAATAGGCTCTTGTTCAATCAGAATTTTGCTGGTATTGGTAAGACAAACTCTTATAAAAGATTGTTAATCACTAATCCACCTGACGGTTACCTCGGATATAAATTAATATATACCTTTGGGGCGATGAAATGATTGATAGTGAATTCTTTATAACCGGTGAACCAATCCCTACTGAATTTGGCGATTGTCGGTTTATAAAAGTTAAGGAATATGCTTTTTTAACTCCGTACCTCAGCTGGTTTAAGATGTCTAAGAAAGAGATTATTTATACTTACAGCAAAAAGGAAAATAATCAATTTGGCCAATTAGATGGTCTTATTGACGAACTTAAAAAACTGTCATTATTTGAAATTACAAGTATCCTTCCGAATTTTAAAGAAGCATATGAAGTAATATTTAGTACAGTTTTTAATGGCGTTGAAATTTTAGAGAAACTTACACCGGAAAACTTTGAAGCCCTAAGAGAATTGGTCTTGAGAATGTCTTGTCTAAAAGAGGAAAAAATCAGCTCTAACCCAGAGATACAGCGAGCTAACGAGCGCAGCAAAAGGGTGAAAAGTCAGGATTCAGATATGGTTGATATGGCAGACATCATGAGCAGTGTTGCTGCTCACACTGGATATTTGTACAAAGATATAAATGAAATGACTCTGTTTCAGTTATACATGACTTACTACAGAGTTGGTCAATTCAAACAGTACGATACCTCCACCCTGTTTGCAACCGTTTCACCTGATGCAGCCAAACACATGGAAAGCTGGGGAAAACATATCGACTTATTTGAAGAAGAAAAACACTACATAAGCAGAGAAAGTTTCATGAAACAAACTAAAGGTTTTGGTAAAGGCAGCGCATAGCTGTCTTTTTTATTATTTAAGGAGGCAACAATTAGATGAAAACAGTTATTCAAGATACAGCTGACGTTTATTTTAAACGAAAATCTGACGGTAAGCTTGTATTCACAGCCGAGGCACAAACAGCATCATTCTCCCAAGCAATCTCCGAAGAAAAACTCAGAGGTGGAATCGGAAATAAACCACTTTACATTCTTAAATCTGAGAAGGAAATTAACCTAACTGTCAAAAATGCTTTCTTTGATTTAGAATGGCTTGCAATGACACAGGGTGAAACAATTCAGGAAGAAACAAAAGTAAAGGTTTTCGATAGAGAACATGGACTGATTGTAGATGATACAAACAAAGTTACTGTAAAAGGAAAACCTGTAAGCGATGTTACTTTCTATAACAAAAAAGGTTTAACATATAAGATTGCTGTTTCAACTGATGGCACATATACAATTCCAACAGCATTTGCGGCTGCTAAAGACAAACTAACAGCTGTGTACCAAATTGAAAAAGTCGGTAGACGTTTAGCCATTAAAGCCAGCAAGTTCTCAGAACGATATGAAGTTGAATATCGCACCATTGCTTATAACCCTGATACAGAAGAAGTTTACAGTGACATCTATATCCAGTTCCCTAATGTTTCTCCTTCAGGGGAATTTGAAATGTCATTAGAAAATGGAAATGCTTTAGCACCTGAAATTAAGTTTGAAGCGTTAGCAGATACAGATACAGACGAAATGGCTGTAGTAATCGAAGCAAGTAGAGATGAAAATACCGCAGCTCCGGTTGAGGATACAACAGGTTCAACTCAAAGCTCAGATCTTGGCGGAACAACTGAATAATTAAGGAGGCGTTTATTATTGCTTTTTTAAACCAGGACGGTGATAAATACACCTCTGCAAAAGATGATGGGACAGGTAATCCCATAACTGCTGTATCAATTGAACGTTCCACTGTCCCTTTGGAGGTTGGTCTCAATAATGACCAGCCTCTTAATGTTAATGTGGCCAACACTGCACTTGATGTAAATATAACTAATACTGCTTCTGTCCCTGTTTTGGTTAAAAACACTACAGCAATTAAAACCCAAGTTCAAAAATCCTATTCTGAATTTGTTGTTATTGATGCTGATACAGTTGCTACAGGTGCAACTAAGTCTTATACAGTTGATCTAATCGATTCACTTGGTGTTTTCAGAACTTACGGTGTTGCTATGTACACAACTCAAACAGACAGCTCAAACAGCAAAGTTTTAGCAAGTATTTATTCCGTACCGAAAAACATCCCATTTTATTCTGCAACTACATCAGGTAATGATAATTCTGTTTTATTCAACAGCATTGCCTTTGTTCAGAATTACCCTTTGCAAAAACAATTAACTTTCACTGCTCCCAAAATACATCTGACAGTTAAAGCAGCCGGTACAGTTGATCTAACTGGGTTAAAAATCGTTGTTTGGGGGATGGAATAATGACATTTGATGAAGTATGCGGTCTGTTCAAACAATTTGATGGCTTGGAACAAAAATTCCTATTGCTATCAGATGGATCTTATATCAGTGTTGATGATTTCAAGCAACGCTTTGAAGGCGACTTCAATGAGTACGAACCTTTAAGTTCGCTTCAGTCATCCCCTTCTTCTACCCCAGCTTGGGAAGGTATATGGAATAAGCTACAAGAGGATGGGCTTTTTGAATAAGTCCTCCCCTCTTGTTTTTCTAGATAAAAGACAGTTTTTATTCAAATTAAGGAGGTGGAGTTGTTGACAGAAACGACTGAAAATGTCGTAATCACGATTCCAGACAAAACTTCATTTACATTTCACGAAGCAACAACTTCCCCATCTGAAGGTGAAGAATTTGTAGTTGGTCATTTTCGGGAACTTACTGTTAAGATCTCCGGTTCCTCAACTTCACGAGAAATAAAGTTTTATGCAGTTGATGAAAATGGCGAAAAAACTGCACTTAGTGGCACCAATAAAACAGATTTCCAACTTGGAAGCAGTACTTTAAATACTAATGAGTATTGGGACTTTGACATTGCTGGATTGTTTAAAGTTATGTTCGAAGTTGTTTCTGTTACTGGTGATGTAACTGTTAAAGGGATTGTGGTGAGTTAAGATGAGCAGCAGTAAATACGTCGGTCAACTCAAACAAAACAATATTCAGATCAATTCATTAAGAGGATCCAATGACAGAGCTGAAAAACATATGCTTGAGCATGAACAAGCCTTAACAGAAAAAACGAATTTATTTATGGAGTATCAACAGAATGAGCTTAAGAAACATACTGATGATCAATCTAATCCTCATTTAGTTACCAAAGAGCAAGTTGGCTTGGGCAATGTTTTAAATAACGTCCAAGCAACTAAAGAGGAATTTGACGAACATCTAAACGATACTCTCAATCCCCATTCAGTAACTAAAAGCCAAGTTGGTTTAGCAAATGTCCTGAATGAAAAACAAGCAACTAAAACTGAATTTGATCAACATGCTCAAGATACAATTATTCATATTACAGCTTCTGAAAGAACTACTTGGAATGCCGCGGAAAGCAATTCTAAAAAGTATACTGACGCACATTCTCAGAACACAAACAATCCTCATAAAGTAACTGCAATTCAGGTCGGGTTAGGAAACCTTACAAATGATAAACAAGCGACAAAATTAGAATTTGATGCTCACATAAAAGATAATGAGCGTCATATCACTAGCACTGAAAGAAGCAAATGGAATTCTGCTCAATTAACTAAAATATCAGGCGATGATGGTCAACCACTAGTTTCTATAACAAGCGACTTTCATTCTGAACTTTTGAATTCTCCTACTTTAACATATTTCGGATATGATAAGGCTGCCTTAGAAGCACCTCCAAGTAACGGGCGGGGATTTTGGACATGTAGTGCTGATAAACTTTATGGTCAAGCTATTGTTCTGACTAATGATAATAAGACTTACAGAAAATCATTGATAAACGGAGCATGGTCAAGTTGGGAACGATTGATAAGTAGCAGTGAAATTGATAACGTGCCTTGGTTAAGCGTTACATATAAAAATGGCGCAAAGACTGGTTCTAGACCACTTCAATATCGTAAAGTAGCTGGGACTTTACAGCTTAGTGGGCACGTTGTAACAAACCGAGATGTAGTATTTGCTTCTATTCCAACTGAATTTTCTCCAACACAAGGTGCTGTTAAGTCTGTTGAAGTAAGTGGAACTTTCGGCAGAAGTAAATTATTTGTAAACTCTAATGGGGACCTTCAGCTAAGTGGGGTATCAGCTGACAACAGTGCTGCAATAACTGGTTACTACTTAGATGTAGTTGTTCCGTTGAATTAGGAGGTAAGTCATGATACAAGTCTATAAATATGACGAAAATTTTATGTTCGTTGAACCCCTAGTTGTAACTGAAATGGATGAAAAGGGAGATTATATTTTTCCCGATAATTGCACTTCTGTTCCATTACCTGACTCTCCCTCCTATTACCTTCCACGATTTGATTTATCAAAACAAGTTTGGATAGAAACAGCCTCTCAAGAATACATAGACAGCCTCTCACCACTCCCTGAAGAACCTTCTGATGTGGAATTACTTGGACAATCACTAGCTGAAGCCAGAATTTTAATCTTAAAACAAAATCGCCTAATCTTAAATTTACAAAATGAAGTTAAAAACTTGAAAGATGGGACAAC
The DNA here is from genome assembly GCF_020861455.1 of Bacillus sp. AF23. NCBI lineage: Bacteria > Bacillati > Bacillota > Bacilli > Caryophanales > Bacillaceae > Bacillus > Bacillus sp. AF23. The sequence goes on along the minus strand of NZ_JAJHVY010000014.1, from coordinate 22,006 downwards.
AGCATGAGCAATTTTTGGGTTATAGCCCTAAACAAAAACTGGGCAACTCTTGATCAGGTTAAAGAAGCCTATTATTACGATGATGTAACTAAGGAAGAACTCAAAGAAGGAGTAGACAATAACTTAATTACTCCTGAACAATATCAAGAAATCTATACTTCAGTTACCTTATCTACTGAATAAACAGATGAGCATGGTTTTGCTCAAAATGAGGATATTAAAGGAGGATATTAAATGGCATCAAAAAAGTTGAATTTAGGTTTAATTGAGGAAAGCATCAGTAAATATGACAAGAAAGAAAAAGTCACATTAACTGATGACGTTCATGTATTCATTTATCCATACTTCTCCCCTTCTCGATTAACAAAAATGTTAACAGGATTGATTTCAGATCCACAAGAAGCAAAAGAAGCAGGTATCAAATCCTTCAAGGATATAAATCAAGTTCACTGGGCATTCTTCTCACTAATCAAGGAATTTACAGATTTGGGTATTCCAAATGACATTAAAAATAAAGTTAAGTGGTATCTTAAACTTGTAGACTCAGAGTACTTTCCTTTAATTATCAATAGCTTTCCTAAAGAGAGCTTAGAAAAGCTGGGTAAAGCCACTGTAATGCTGCAACAAAACATAGATGAGTTATCAAAAAAATCTCAGGAAGAAGCAAATAATCTTATCCTTCAGAAGGTCGAAGAAATTGAAGGCAGCGCTGTCTCACAATGATGGCGAAAAATATAAAAGAAATTAAAGTAATGATTGAGAAAGCTGCAATTCAGTCTATACATAAGTCTTCCTCCAATGTTAAGCAAGTCATGATGAAAACTGGCCAAGCTCATGTTGAAGAGGATGTTTATGGCGCCTATAGCCCCCTACTCTATGAACGCACAGGAAACCTAAAAGGCGCTTTTACAACTATTAATGAAAGTAACGGTATCTCATTAGACAATACCAGAGAAGACGAAGGAAAAGATGTTGCAACAGTCATCGAAACTGGACAGGGCTATACATATCCAGATTCATACGGTTATGGCTACGGGAAACCTCGTCCTTTTATGAAGAATACTGCCGAGACTCTAAAAGATGGACGATTAACAGAGGCATTAAAAAGTGATTTAAAAGCAGATGGAATTAAAATGTACTAATGGTGGTGAATTAATGACCAAAATTAAGAAAAATATGCTTCGGGATAGGGCTAAAAAACTGCCTGAAATCACAGACGAAATGTGGCAACACGTAAATGACGAATTAAGGACAATTGTTGATGAGTTCATTGCTGTTCAAAACTTTAGTCCAGCAACAAAAAGACAATATCAATCTGGACTAAGGCAGTTTGGTTATTACGTATATCAATCGATGAATAACAAACCTTTATACAAGCTCACCAAAAGGGATATTCTTCGTTATTTAAGCTATCTTCGTGATAACCGCAAACTCTCCTCTTCTGCACAAAGTTTTAAAAAAGCTTGTGTTTCATCCATGTTTAACTACATCGAGAATGTTATTGCTGATGACGAGGATTTCAAAGAGTATCGGAGTTTTAGAAATTTAACCCGAGGACTCCCTCCTATCCCCAAAAACAAAGTATATGACAAAGTGAAAATTACTTTTAATGAGTACAAAGATATGATGGATGTACTTGAAAAGGACGAGAACTATTTAGGTATGGCCTGGCTTGCAACAGCCTTTAATGTTGGAGCCAGAAGGAGTGAAATTATACAATTCAAAACAGAAATACTTGATTATCCAATACCTGAAGGTAAGACATTTGTATACAGTCATAATGTGCGACTAAAAGGTCAAGGTGATGATGGGAAAGTAGAGCCTTATATGATTAATCTTGAAGCATTAAAATACATGCGATTATGGGTTGAAAATAGAGGTTATGAATCAGAGTACATATTTTCAACTAAATACGGTGGCGAAGTTAAACAAGCTTCAAAGTCATGGGCTGATTATTTTTGTTCAAATGTTTTAAGCGATATTCTCCAACGAAGAGTTAATCCTCATATATTTAAAGCCTCTTGTGTAACATATCTTCTTGAAAGTGGAGTGGATTTAAAGCTCGTTTCAAAATATGTTGCACACCACGAAGATGTATCAACTACCATTGCTCACTATGATCTCAGGGAATTTGAAGAAGAGAAGAATAAAATATTCTCTTAATACCCCCCTCTCCTTCCAAATAAAATCCCTCTTTTATTCAGAATCAAGATTCCTCAGACGAGGAATTTTGCTTATGTATAAAACAAAGAATCACTTTGTCCCCTTATAAAGACAAAGTGATTTTAAAATTAGCTATTAGGTAAATCTACTTTTGCAGGAGTACTAGTCCAAGGTTTGCCCATTTTCTTTTTATGAGCTTTATCTTCAAAAAATTGAACTGTAGAATACTGATACCAACTATCAGTCATCGCTCCTTTTTCATATAAATCATATTTATAATATGCATCAGGGATTTGTTCTTTAGCCCAATAAGAGAATAAAATAGTGGCAGCCTTACTCCCCCATCCCAAGCCTGGGACAATTCCGACTAATGACATTGTAACTGATAACGCATTTTTAGCCGCTTTTGTATGCCCAGATAAAGTCCCCACATAATGGTATCCTTTTTTAGGTTTTGCAGCCTGTGTTGTGAATTCATTAGATTTCAAATTATTATTTTCATAATTTGTTCTGTTAGCAACATTTTCATCATACTCAAAGTTTAAGCCTTTTTGTTCTATGCCATCGACTTTTACAGTATGATCATTTCCGTTCATCTGAACTTTGTGAGTTTCATTTCCACTCACATACTCAATTTCAACTAATTTCCCGTTCGATGAAATCTTTTCACTTTTCATTTTGTAATGTAGAGCTAGTTCTTCGTAAGAAGGGGTTGTCTTAGAGTCCTCCTTTGCAGAAGCGTAACCTGCAGGTAAAAGTGAGCCTAAAGTCAATGATGCAGCCATAACACAAGTAATAACTCTTTTCTTTCTCAATTGAAATCCTCCTTGTGTTACACCTTAAGAATCTGAATTACTAAATACTTGCTTAATTTTATAAGCAATTACAGCGAGGTATAAAATTGCAACAAACACTAAAACTCCAGTGCCATAATCAGTTTTTGCAACTAGAAAAAGACTTAACACACCGAAAATAATGTACATTACAATATCAAAGATATTTTTCTTGTTGTTCATTTAAACTCCCCCGTTTAGCAATTGATTCCAGGTGCATATTTGATTGCAGCACCAGTGTATTAAATACTTACAATTTTGTCCAATCCGAACTCTCTGGCAATAATACTTTAATCATATCGCAAAATAATTTTTTGAATTATTTTCAGCACACCTACTCTAACATGATTCTTTTTTGATTTACATAAAAAATCGAAAAATTGAGTCATTTTTCCTTGGAGAATGACTGTGTATAAATTTTAAAAAGGACTATTCATTCATTTTGAGAATTAGAGATACATACTCACACTAATTTAATTTCCATTAAAACCCTTTACATATTTGTCGATAATATGAAGAGGTGATGGAAATGATCAATAAGAAAACAGTTAGAAGAAAATTAGCTGAACTTAATGCGAAGGAGCTCATAAAATTCATAAGAAAAGAATTCCCTTCTACTGGTCAAGATTTCAATTCATTAAATTTAAAACTCCAGGTTTTAAAATCTTTAAATCATGAAGAATTATCTTCAGCAATAGCAAGGATGTCTAGAATAGAAACAGCTTGCGATGTTTCAAAAACAATGTCTTTAGCAGCGATTGTTGTAACGAGCGTAACGCTTTTATTCAAAACTGTGTTTGGTGATGATAATACAATCATGTCATTTTTGGTTGTTCTTTGCGTTCTAGCTCTATACATTTACACAATACTTGACAGGCAAACTCATACAACAGCTGTTTATTTTAAAGAACTCCTTATAAGAATAAAAAGTGATAAATAATTATCTCCCATTCACTGCCATTGTTTCTAAACCATGGTATAATGCAGGAAAATGGTACCGGTGGTGGTTAAATGATTTGGGCAATTTGTGTTTTGTTAATAATAGCTGCTTTCTTTATAATAGGGGATTTTGGAGCAGATAAACAAAAGGAGATAGAAAAACAAAATTTAGAGAAAATAATTTCCGCAGGAAATTACCCAAAGGATTATAAGTCATATATAACCCCAGATAAAAATAAAAAGCTGACTTTAGTTGAATCCGAAAATAAGTTTGTTATTCATCATTTCAATGAAATAATGGCAATTGAAGAAAAATCAATCCCATTTAGCAAGATAATCGAAGCTGAGATAGCTATTGACGATCAATCCATAACAAGAGTTTCTAGAGGTAGTCAAATGGCAGGAGCCGTTATCGGAGGGCTTGCTGCAGGAGGTATTGGGGCTCTTGTTGGAGGGTTATCTTCAGACAGAACTGAGTCCAAATATTTTAGAAAGATTGATCTTAAGTTAAAACTTGATGATTTTTCTAACCCCGTAACTAAAATAGAGTTCTTACCAAGTAAAACTGATACTGGATTAGAAAACACTAAAGGATTTAAACAAAATGATCAAAAAGTTAAGGAAGCTTTATCTAATGTTGAAATTTGGCAAGGGATTATAGAAATAGCAATACGTAAAGGAAGTAAAGCCGCTCAATAGCTGAGTGGCTTTTTTATTTTCCCTCCCCCTACTGAAAGGAAGTGATTCTTACTTGAGTCAAAACCTCAAAATCATATTAACCCCGCAAGCTGATACCTCATCAAAAACTGTCGAACAGTTAAATCAGCAAATCAAATCTTTAGAAAAGAAGCTTAACTCTCTCAAACTCAACACCAATATTGATTCTACAACCTTAAAAGCTCTGCAAGAATTCTCTTCTGCTGTAGATGCGTATCAAAAAAATCTAAAATCCTATAATCAAACAGTAAAAGAAACATCGACAGTAATTAAGAATGCTGATGGATCAGTTGAAAAGCTCACTCAGCAATACAAGAAAAACGGTGAGATTCTTCAACGTGAAACGAAGATAATTAATAATCGCAATGATGCTCTCAGGCAAGAAACTCAAGAAGTTAACAAACTCGCTCAAGCTACTGAAAAATTAGGCCAAGTACAAAAAAAGACGGAACAAAAGAATTTACAAGGTCAAACCACAAAGGTGGTACAGAAAAACCGTAACGGTTTTGAAGATATTGTTTATACGACTGATCCTAAAACTAATGCAACTTCTTCAAAAACTACAACTAACTACGATCAACAACGGAAAGCAATTGAACAGCTAAATCAAAGCCTAGAAAAGTTGAGAGCAAAAGGAATAGTCTCATCCCAGGTACTTACCCGCCTCTCGACTTCAATTAACGGTGCACAAACATCTGCTCAAATTGATCAAATTGCCAACCGTATAAAGCGTCTTGATGATTCATCGACTGCTAAAGCAAAAACAAAAGAACTTGAGCATCAACTTCAATTATATCAACGTCAAGCGCAAATAAATGTTCAAAACCTCAGTACTCGTTACAGCAGTTCACTTAGCACTGCTAACTCCTCTGCTCTACAGAATTACCTCAACTTAGTTAACCAACTTACGGCAAGAACTCCCAACTTAAGAACACAGATGCAGAATCTGAACATGCAATTCAGAGAAGTATCTGCAAATGCATCATCTGCCTCCACTAATGTTTCAGGGTTTGGAGAACAATTAGCGCAATCATTCAGTCGTATGCCCGCATATTTTCTGAGTGGGACAATGTTCTATTCTGGGATTCAAGCACTAAAGTCAATGGTGGAACAAGTTATCCAAATCGACACATTAATGACAGACATTAGACGTGTAATGGATTTACCTGATTACAAGTTTAATGAACTGCTAGAATCCTCAATTGATCTCGGTGATCAGCTTTCTAATAAGATATCAGACATCTTAGAAATCACTGGATCATTTGGACGTATGGGATTTAGTGAATCTGAGCTTGGTGACGTAACTAAAACAGCTCAAGTGTTACAGAACATTTCAGATTTAAATCCAAACGACACTGTTAACACTTTAACAGCAGCAATGCTTAACTTTAATGTTGCAGCAGGTGATTCAATCTCAATTGCTGACAAACTTAATGAAGTTGATAACAACTATGCTGTTAGCACCTTAGACCTTGCAAACAGTATTAGGAAAGCTGGTTCTACAGCCTCTACTTTCGGTGTTGAATTAAACGACTTGATTGGTTACACAACGGCAATTGCTAGCACTACTCGTGAGTCAGGAAATGTTGTAGGTAACTCACTAAAGACCATTTTTGCTCGTATTGGTAATAACCAAAGTTCAATCAAGGCATTAGAAGAGATTGGTATATCGGTTAAAACAGCTGGTGGTGAAGCAAAGTCTTCGAGTGAATTAATTGAGGAACTCGCTGGGAAATGGGATACGTTAAGTGATGCTCAGAAACAAAATACATCAATAGGCGTTGCGGGTATTTATCAGTTATCTCGTTTTAATGCAATGATGAATAACTTCTCCATTGCCCAAAGTGCTGCGAATACTGCTGCAAATTCAGTGGGTAGTTCATGGAAAGAGCAACAAAAATATGCCGATAGCTTGCAAGCAAGAGTTAATCGTTTATCCAATGCTTTTACAGAAATGTCTGTGGCATCAGGTGAAGCGTTAATATCTGATAGTATCGTAGTGTTCGCTGATGCGTTAAAAAGTTTAATGCAATTAAGTGCCCAAGTAACCAAGTCCGTTGGATTACTTCCGCAAGTATTTGGAGCAGCAACAGCTGCAGTAATATTATTTAACTCTTCACTTCGTGCAAGTGCTATAACTTCAGGCACTGCAATGGGTACAGCTCTAAAAAATCTTATCCTTAATTTTAATACTTTTACGGTTGGAGTGACAGCAGCTTCAGCCAAAACAGCAATTTGGAGTAAAATCACAACTGCCTTTTCAACTTCACTTATGAACTTAAAAAAGGCAGCAGTGACTACAGGAACTTTCTTAGCTGGTAGCTTCCTTCCTATGGCAGCAATGATGGCTTTTGGTGTTGTTATTGAGAAGCTAATATCCTCATACTCCAAATTAAAACAAGCACGAGAAGATTTTGAACAAGCTAAAATTACAAGCATTGAAGCAATTACGACCAATAAAGACACAACAGATCAATTAATTGCTCAATACAAAGAGCTTCAAAAAGCAAAAGAATCAGGTACTTTAAGTTCTGAAAAAGAACAGGAGTATCTTCAGGTCACGCAACAATTAGCTCAAACGTTTCCTAACTTAGTTGCTGGTTACGACTCACAAGGGCAAGCAATAATTAAAAATAACGACGCTCTACAAGATGCCATCAAATATACACAAGAACTAGCAGACCTCAATAAGAAAGATATTCAAACGGGTGCCAAAGACACTTTTTCGGATAGTTTGAATGAAATTAAGGATCTTCAGGCTGAAATTGATCAATACGCAAAGATGGCTGACACATACTCAAAAGGAAAGAGTTTCTGGTCATTCTTTGAAAATCCTTTTGCAGATGACAGTTCAATTAAAAATAAAGGTATTAAAGCTGAACAAGATGCTCTTCGTGTTGAACAATCTCTATCTAGCTCACAGTCAAAAATCCGTGAACAAGTCTCTAAAACAGTAGAAGCATTTAATTCCATAAAAATTAACCCTAAACTCACCAAGGAAGTCAATGATGCATTTAACAAGATTGACTTCAGCAAAATGGATGCATCGCAGTTAGAGTCCTTTTCTATCAATGTATCTCAATATATGGATAAAATCCAAAAGGCTCTACAATCAGGAAATCAGACTGATTTTTCTAAAGCCTCTCAAGGTCTTGAAAACCTGATAAGTCAATATGTGAATGGTACTGATAAAGCAAATGGTCTTGTGCTCTCTTATGGGGATCTGAAGGATGCTATTGACTCAACAAACAATTCAGCCGAATCAGCTAAAGTAACATGGGATGAAAATGGAGAAGGCGTAGATGCTTTAGGAGAATCTGTTGGTACCCTATCTGACAAACTTAAAGATGCCAAAGGTGACTTTGAAGCAATTAGTTCCATTATTAGTGACCTTGTTGATTCTAAACAAAATGATTTAGCAATTTCTGCACTGCAAAACGATGCTTATGATGCCATGGCTGATAACATTTCCCCTTTAAATGAATTGCTTGAGAAAATGGCTGAAGGTAAAAGTTTATCAGCTTCGGAAGCTATGAAGTTAATCCAGAAAGAAAACGATCTTGCAGACGCTATTTCAATTGAAAATGGCGTTGTGAAAATAAACAGGGATGCAGTTGTTAAGCTACGTGACGCCAAGCTAAAAGCATACAATGACATGCAGCAGTCTGTTAAGCAGGATCTAATAAATCAAGCTAATGCTTTAAACAAGAAGATTAATATGTATAAATCTGAAGTTAAAGCAATCAAAACTGTTCAAGATGCTTATAATTTGAAATCAGATCTTGAAAAACAAAAACAGAAAATTCTTGAGGAAATGAAAAAAGGTAATGGCGGAGCAATTCAATACCTTCCTAAAACCCAAGAAGATTTAAATCAAGTTACTGACATTACTGATCAACTTGATGAACTTGATAAATTAGCTGATTTAGCCTCCTCTTCTCTATCAGAGACTGGTACATCAATGGAAGATATGTCTTCATCTGCAGAAAAAGCTTCTGAAGAAGTAAAAACTTCCATGTATGTTGTTGATAAATACAAGGAAGCATTAGAAAAAGTTAATGCTGAGATTGACAAGTACAACAAGCAGGTCAATGATTATCCGAAATACTCTCAGAAATATCGAGATGCCATCAAGAAAGAAATTAAAGCACTTCAGCAAAAGAAAAAGCTTATGCAGGAACAAGCTAAGCTGCTTAAAGATCAAATTAAATCCGGTAACATTACTCAATACGGTATTGTAACCTCTACAACTTCTTCTGGCGGAATCCCCTCCTCAACTGGTGGATCATATTCAGGCAAGTATTCAAGCTACATAAATTCAGCAGCTAGTAAATACAATGTTGACCCTGCCCTTATTGCAGCTGTAATTCAGCAAGAATCAGGGTTTAATGCTAAAGCACGATCTGGTGTAGGTGCCATGGGATTAATGCAACTGATGCCAGCAACAGCAAAAAGCTTAGGAGTAAATAACGCTTACGATCCTTATCAAAATGTTATGGGTGGAACAAAGTACCTCGCCCAACAACTTGAAAAGTTTGGCGGTAATGTTGAAAAAGCATTGGCTGCATATAATGCTGGGCCTGGTAACGTAATTAAATATGGTGGTATCCCTCCTTTTAAAGAAACACAGAATTACGTCAAGAAGATCATGGCCAACTATAGCAAATCGCTCTCATCTGCCACTTCTTCAATCGCCAGCTATTATACAAATAATAGTGCTTTTAGGGTAAGCTCCAAATATGGACAACAGGAATCTGGTCTCCGCTCCTCCCCACACAAAGGAACTGATTTTGCTGCAAAAGCAGGTACAGCAATTAAATCTCTTCAAAGTGGTAAAGTCCAAATTGCTGGCTACAGTAAAACTGCAGGTAACTGGGTTGTTATTAAACAGGATGATGGAACAGTTGCCAAGTACATGCACATGCTTAACACTCCTTCTGTAAAAGCAGGTCAAACAGTTAAAGCCGGTCAAACTATTGGTAAAGTTGGTAGCACAGGGAACTCGACTGGGAACCACCTTCATTTACAGATCGAACAAAATGGAAAAACAATCGATCCTGAAAAGTACATGCAAGGTATTGGAACTTCTATTTCAGATGCGTCACAAGCTGAGGCAGAACGACAACAAGGGATAGCTCAGGCTAAATCTGATCTTCTCTCCCTCCAAGGAGATATCAGTTCAGTCAATGATCAGATTCAAGAACTTCAGTATGAACTAGTTCAATCTAAACTCGATGAGTTTGATAAAAGAATTGGAGATTTTGATGTTCGGATAGCAAAAGATGAATCAATGGCTAACAGATACACTTCTGACAGCAAGGAATTCCGAAAATACACCTCTGATCAGAAAAAAGCTGTGGCAGAGCAAGCTAAAATCCAACAACAAAAAGTTAATTGGATTCAAAAAGAAATTAAAACAAATAAAGCATTGAACTCCGCTCAACGTGCACAGCTTCAAGAAGAGCTTAAACAAGCCAAGCTAGATTTAATTTCTGTTCAAGACCAGGTTCGTGAGTTACAGAAACAACTTGTCCAATCTAAAGTTGATGAGACACTCAAATCAATTGAAAAGTCATCTTCTAAAACCCAAGGGAAAATTAAAGATGTTGATAATAAAATATCAATGACTGAAGAAGATGAAGACAAGGTTAAGTACTATAGCAAACAGATAAAGCTTATTCAGCAACAACAAAAGGAAGCCAAAAAATATATCAAACAGCTTGAAGAGCAAAAGAAAGCTGCGAAAGGTTTCCCTGACATCCAGGAACAGATTACTGAAGAAATCGAAAACTGGAAAGATAAACAGAAAGATTTTAACCTTGAGCTTTATAACACCAAGAAGTCGATCAAGGATATCTATAAATCATTGGCTGATGAAGTTGTATCCATCTACAAAGAGATGTACGAAAAAATGCGGGATATTGAGTTAGAAGCCCATCAGAAAGCGACACAAGATAAGATTGATGAGATCGACAAAGAAGACGAAGAAGCTAAGTATCAAAAGGAATTGAAGGAGAAAAACCAAGCAATACAGGAAACAAAAGATAAGATCAATAAACTTTCCATGGACGACTCCTCTGAGGCTAAATCGCAAGTCAAAGACCTAGAGAAACAGCTTCAAGAACAACAGGAAGCTTTGAATGAGTATATTAAAGATCGTAGCAACACAAAACGGAAAGAGGCCCTTCAGGATCAGCTTGATAAAGATGAAGAATCAATTAACAACAAGTACGATGACCTGGTAAATGATGAACGAGCATTCAAAAAGCTTGAAGATAAGCTTATGGATGGTAAAATCACTGATATCGCTAAACAGCTTAATGAATTCACCAAGTTCATAAACGAGAATATGAAGTCGATTGGGAAAAGTATTTCCAATAACTTGATTGATAAGCTTAAGGACGCTGCCAGTGCATTAAATACCGTTACAACTGGAAATACAACAGGTAAAAAGGTGTCATCTTTTGCTTCTGGTGGATATACAGGCACGGGACTTGGAGCAGGAAAGCTTGCATTCTTACATGACAAGGAACTTATTTTAAACAAGACAGATACTGAAAACATGCTGGAAGCTGTGAAACAAGTACGTCAAACGTCCACTGATAACTCAGTAAAGACTGCCTCTAAATGGGGTCAACCTGGTAAAATTTCAGATGTTTTAAGTAAGAGTATTTCTCTTGTTACACCAGCAATGAACGCTGCAGTTGCTAGTCAAACAAATCTAACTAAAGGCTTAATTCCAACTCTTAAGAACTTCTCGACACCTACTGTAACCCCTTCTACACTTCAAGGAAATACATCAAACAATCAGAACTCATTCACAATTAATGTAACAGAAGCTAGTAATGCTAAAGAAACTGCAAGCTTAGTGTACAAACAATTAGCAAATGGTCTTAAAAATACTGGACTGAATTTCAACATTACATGAGTCGGCTAAAGCCGGCTCTTTTTATATTGGGGGTGAAAAATTGATTAGACAGAGCCAATATTTCCTGTTTGACAACGAAAAGTCGATTGACTACGGAGTGGAAAACGTTAATACAGAGTCTGGGTTAGTTGAGGAATCTTTTTTGGGTTCACGATCAGTTAATGAAACTTATGTAAAAGGAAGATCAGAGCCGTACACTGAAGGTGTCAAAAGAGAAGCAAAACAATTTCCTTTAAACTTTTATGTTGGTGAAAATTATGATGAGAAAAAAATAAGAGCAATTAAGCGCTGGCTAGATGTTGATGATTACAAGCCTTTAGCGTTCAGTGAAAATTTAGACAATGTGTATTATGCAATGCCCGTGGACACCAGTGATTTAGTCCATAATGCGGCTAGACATGGATATGTTCGTTTGACAATGAAATGCAACTCCCCTTATGCATACAGTCGAAACACAAGTACCCACTCCTTTGATATATCATCAGGAATGAAAATCATTGAACTCCATAACAAAGGTGATGTTGTGATTTACCCTACTGTTGAAATTCTTAAAATTGGTGACGGCGATGTAAAAATCGAGAACCTGAGTGATTATACTGAACCCTTTATATTTAGCAATCTAAAAGACAGAGAAATTGTTAAAGTGAATGGTGATAAAGAAATAATCGAGTCGTCTTTATATGGGAATGAAAGATACGATAATTTCAATGACAATTATATTAGATTAGATTACGGAAAAAACCGATTAAAAGTGTCAGGGAAATGCAAACTGAGATTCGCTTTCAGATTTAAGTATCGGTAAGAAGGTGAAAAATTGATAACTATTCGCAAGGATACAGAAATAAAAAACATACGTTTATCCCTTGCTAAGCCAGATAAGACTAAAATAGCCAACATTGATGAAGTTCTAAATCCCACTGTAACTTTAAATCATGGAAGCAGCGTCCATGAACTCTCCTTCTCTATCCCACGTAAGGCCACCTATGATGGAGTCATTAAAAGAAATCATGTTGTAGATCTACTAAAACCCTGGTATCTAATTAAAACAGAGTTTTATGGGCTTACGATTTGGTTTATTATCACTAAAAGAACCAAGTCATTCAGCAGTGAAATGGATACTGTACAAGTTGAGTGCCGATCTCTTCAACATGAATTGAGCAGAATAAACGTTCTTAAATATGAAGAGACATCTAAAAACCTCCAGGAAGTAGTTACAGACTGTTTAAAGAATACCAGTTGGACGGTTGGATACATAGATACTCTCTTTAACATAAAACGAAGACAGTTTGATGTATCATCAACTAACAAGCTTGATTTTTTATATTCAATCTGCGAGAAGTTCGATGCAGTTCCAGTCTTTGATACAGTAAAAGAAACTGTAAGCTTCTATAAAGAATCCGACATTTCCAAATACAAAGGCCTTCAACTGAACCCTCGGCAATATATGATTAGCATGGACGATTCTGAGGATGCAGACGAATTGGTAACAAGACTATATGCTACTGGAAAAGATGGTATCAGTATTAATTCAGTTAACCCAACTGGACAATCCTACATTGATGACTTTTCTTATTTCCTCTTCCCCTTTCAACGTGACGAACAACGAAATGTTATTTCCCACAGTGCCTATATGCCAGATGAACTTTGTCATGCAATTCTTGATTATAATGACCTTGTTAATAACGAAGGAAATGCGTTTAATAAACTTCTCACACAAAAGAACGCAGCTGAAACTAGTTTAACCGAATTGAATAATGAGCTTTACACCTTTGACCTTGAAGTCCAAAAGCTATTAGATCGAATTGAAGTTGCGAAGAAAGCTGGAGATGACACAAGTCAACTGAAAGCTCAACTCGCCATAAAGCAGAAAGCAGTTGTAGAAAAGAAAAACCAAATTGCTACGATTGAATCAACAATTTCTCAAATATCTGCTTCAATTTCCAAGCTTAAAGAAAAGCTCTCTTTTGAGAACAATTTTAGTGAAAATCAGCAAAAACTGCTCTCACGTTTCATTTCGACAACTGAGTGGTCAAATGACAGCATCTATGATGAGAATGAACTTTATGATGATGCCAACGAAGAACTCGAAAGTCGTAATACACCGCCAGTGAATGTAACACTCGATATAGTAAACTTTTTTAACTGTATTAGTGAAAAACATAACTGGGATAGGTTCAGTTTAGGAGACATAGTACGAGTTCAACAGAATGATTTAAATACCGATATTAAAGCCATACTTTCAGCAATAACAATTAATTTTGAACAATCAAATATTAGTGTCACTATAACAAATGGAAAAAGAGTTCAATCTGATTTTGAGAAAATCGTTAAGACCGTTTACAGAACAAACAAAATAAGTACTGAATTAAATAAAAGAAAGATTGAATGGGACAAAGTAACTGAAAACTTCAATATCCGGAATGACAGAATCTCAGTGCAGCCTGCACCTCCTACCATTGCTTCTGATGGCACTGCAATTACCCATAAAGTAAATGATAACGGGTCAGTTGATATTTCCATTCAGTGGAACTATGTTGATTCCGATGAGGACAAATACAACATTGATGGATTTGAGGTTTACTTACACGGTAGTGATGACAATGAGGAATACACATTTGGCTCTGTGCAAGCCAGTGAAAATTTACAAAATGTTAAATATGACAGACGCACAGCCACTTTTACCGGATTACCTTCAAATATGTACTACACTATCGGTGTTCAAGCTTATCGAAGAGTAGATGCAGATATAGATATAAATCAGATTCTTCTTTCGGATATAGTTAAATCAAATCATCCTTCTGAAAACCCCTACCTCCCTTCTCCATCTATCGAAGTAAAAGGAAGCCTTAGTGGAAAAGTTAATGGTCTCTATACAATCTCCACAGAAACTAAGCCAGAAGATCCAGAGACAGGGACAATTTGGATCAATCCCCAGAACAATAAACAAGAACTGTTTAACGGAGAAGAATGGATTGTCTCATCTGCAGGTTCGGCAGACTCCTTAAATGGTTTTACAGCTTCTACAACCACCTCGCCAAATTCAATACCAGTGCGCAATGAATTAGGAATTATTAGTGGTTCAATAGACGGTAATGCAGAGTTGTTAGGTGGACGACCAGCATCAGATTATGCATTAGCTGAAAATATCCCCCTACCTCCTAAGTTCTCAAAGGGTGTTTATATAGGAGATGGTACTCCAAGTAAACAAATCCCCCTCTCCTTTACTCCAGATCTAGTCAAAATAACTCCAATTTCAACTGATGACAGTATGCTGGTTATTGAAAGTCCTACAGGTGGTTATGCCTATCAATGTACAGCGTCTGGTCTCTCTCTAGTTGGCGGAGATTTAAGCTACGGAGCTTTAGACGATAAAATCTTTATAACTGGCTCAGATGAAAATTTTAGAGGAAACAAATTAAATGTCAAATATATATG
This sequence comes from Bacillus sp. AF23, assembly GCF_020861455.1. Lineage (NCBI taxonomy): Bacteria > Bacillati > Bacillota > Bacilli > Caryophanales > Bacillaceae > Bacillus > Bacillus sp. AF23. The sequence continues at coordinate 6,991 of NZ_JAJHVY010000014.1, read as the reverse complement.
GGAAGCTTACCAGCAAAATTAAACGGAGGTGATTAATTTGACCGACTTTGCTGAATTGTATAACGATCCAATTTTAAGTAAAAAAAGAAAAGGTTCAGTTGATGATCCCTATCTGACTTATAATGAGACATTAACTGTCTATAACGGCAGAGTACTTCTGACTGAGATTCCAAACAGAGAGTTTCGTGTCGAAGTTATAGGAAGTAACGAGGAATGGCGAGAAATTGAAGATGGTGAGCTTGAAGACAATTATTTTAAGGTTGATTACCTTATGGGTGTTGTCTTTTTTAATGTTTCAAATGAAGGAAAATCACTTACCTTTAATTACAGTGGTGAAGGTGCCTCCTTCTTCCCTGCCTCTCGAATTTGGATAAAACGACAAGGGAATATGGTTATTGAAACTCTTCAAGGACTTATCGATGAAGCTGAAGATACAATAATTCGAATGAATGAACGTATAGCTGAATGTGAACGAGTTACAAAACGGTGCCAAGAAGTGACAGCCTGGTGTAGACAGGCTACATCAAATTATGAAGAAGTTGTAGAAAATACAAGAAAAATTTATAAACCATCTGTCTATACTTATTCAGATATTCTCACATATTACCCAACCCCACAAATTGGTTGGACGGTGACTGTTAAAGAAACAAAAATCGTTTATCGATGGGATGGATTTGAGTGGGTAGATATTGGAACTTCCGAGGTATATGAAGGTTTTAATATACTCCTAAGCGCAACCGAACCATTTAATGCAAATTATATCTGGTATAAGGATGTCTCTTTTTCACCTGAGAAAAAAAGAGTTGTTGTTTCAGATACAGCACCAGATTCAGGACAAGTATGGTACAAAACTGACTAAGATCCCCTCCGGGATCTTTTTTATTGGAGGAAAGTTATGGCTGGTTTTTATAGATATGATCAAAATTTAGATAAATATGTTCCGATGCCTGTTGAACTACTAGCTTCAGAAGGAGAAGAATACACCGCTCCTAAAATTACTCAGAAGTTTAATGAAGTAGAAACGAAAACAACAGAAATTTTAAACAAGGTATTAACTGATGACAGATATTTTACAGTAACAAGTTCTTTTAAACAGGATGCCACTCTTGGTATTGAGTACTATGTTACTAAGGTTACTCCTAAAACAACCGAAGCTAAAAAAAGTATGGTTCAAAAAACGTTTGCATATGACTTTGAAAAATCCATTGATCCCACATCTTCTTATTTTGGTACAACAAATCGTGAAACAGTTTTAAGTATGGCCAAACGAAAAAGATCTGTTGTTGCAATAAATGCTAGTGGTTGGCGATCAAATGGTGAAGTCATGGGGCTTCAAATTAAAGACGGAGTACTCTACAAAGATTATGACGCTGCTGGATACACAGGTGCTGAAGCTTGTGTATTTTTTGATGATGGAACTATGAGGGTTTACGGAAACAGAGAAGTTGATGCCGACATCCTAATTTCTAAGGGCGCACGAAACTCTTTTGCTTTTGGCATTTGGTTAGTTAAAGATTCTAAACCAAGAACCGCTCAAATGACTACATGGGCAGATTTAAATGTTAAGCATCCTCGACAAGCCATTGGGCAAAGATCTGATGGTACACTAGTTATCATTACTGTAGATGGCCGCTCACTTCGATCCAGTGGTATTACAGCTTATGATATGCCATCTTTATTTTTATCTGAAGGCTGTATTAATGCATTTCTTTTAGATGGTGGTGGAAGCTCTCAAACTGCTGTTGAAGGAAAATATATTAATAACATTAGTGATGGCATTGAACGTGCAGTGGTCGATACCTTAACAATTTCATATCCTGATGACGATACAGATAGCAGATTTTTTGAAGTTCAAGAAGGAAGAGGTTTGGCAACAAGTCTAAACAGACGTGTAGAGTTTATTGAATCCAAGCCTACTTGGAATGTATTAGATTTAGGCTTCTCACCAGATGGCTTAATCGATAATACAGCTAAGTTTAAAAAAGCCCTTAGTGATTTATCTGAAAAAGGTGGAGGGAAACTACATTTTCCGAAAGGTACATATTTAATCGGTAAGCAGAATACAACTAGCGCTAGTGAAAAAATTGAACTTCCTTCAAATGTCTCAATTGTTGGTGAAAGACGATCCTACACTAAACTCCTTCGAAATCCAAATCACTCACTTGATGAATTGTTGCGAATCACAGATCACAATTATATAGAAGGCATTGAAATTGATGGCAATAGCAGTGTAAATAAGAGTAGCTGCCGATTGATCGCAGGTGGAAATATAAAATCATTTAAAATGAAAGACTGCAGCTTGGTTAATGCTACAGACCGAGGAGTGAGTATTCACGGGATCGGCAAGTCTATAACGATTGAAGGAATGTATATTTCCAATATAGCCAACGAGTGCATTAACGTTGCTGAAGGAGAAATTATTAAACTAATTGACTCTGAGATCACATTTAGCGGTACTGCCCTTTGGGTGGGTAATGCTGCAAATATCTTCACTAAGAATAACCTCGCAAAATCCTTAAAAACCTTCGTCCGGTACAAAAACTCTCAAAATGCAATTTGCTCAGGAAACATTATCACTAATAATATTGATCGCGCAATTTGGGGATCTGTAAGAGAAGCTGTTTTCTCTGATAATGTTTTCAAGCAATGCCACTCTGATTATCACCTTTACTTTATTCAAGAAGACACTGGAACAAACGATTTAATTGTAACTGGGAACTCAGTTTATAGTGATGTTGAAGGCACAGCTTTCATTAGAACTCCATCAGATATAGACAGAAGACGAGTATCGGGTAACGTAGGTAATATTCCTAGCTTGAACTTGGATTAAGACTAAAGGAACAATAAAGGTGGTGGTTACATTCTAGATAAAATATAGATTTTATTCAAAATACATACTTGAAAAACAGAGATAGCAAGAGCATACGTGAGATAAAGAGAGATTGGGTTTATCCCCTTCTCTCTTTTTTGTGTTCAAATTTAATTTTAGGAGAGATTTTTTTTATGACAATTCAAGCGAGACAAATGCTGGTACCGTCAAGTAAATATTCAATTAAATGTCCTTATGCAATGACAGCTGAGTATATCACATTCCATAATACAGCCAATGATGCATCGGCAAATAATGAAATTAGCTATATGAGAAACAATAACGCAACAGTATCATATCATTTCGCTGTAGATGATGAAGAAGTTGTTCAAGGACTTCCTACAAACCGTAATGCATGGCACTGCGGTGATGGAGAACACGGGACAGGAAACCGTAAATCAATTGGTGTGGAAGTTTGTTACTCTAAATCAGGTGGAGAACGTTATAGAAAAGCAGAAGCACTGGCAATCAAGTTCATTGCACAACTACTCAAAGAACTAGGCTGGGGAGTTGAGCGAGTTAAGAAGCACCAAGAGTGGTCTGGCAAATATTGTCCTCACCGTGTTTTAGATGAAGGTCGTTGGAATGAAGTTAAAGCTGCAATTGCCGCTGAATTAAAATCTCTCGGTGGCAAATCAACTACTCCAACTAAAACATCTACTAAACCAACAACATCCTCTCCTTCCTCTTCATCAGCAGCAAGTGGTTCCCTTAAATCAAAAGTTGACGGTCTTCGTTTCTATTCAAAACCATCATGGGAAGATAAAGATGTTGTCGGCACAGTAAATAAAGGCATTGGATTTCCTACAGTTGTTGAGAAAGTTAAAGTCGGATCTGCGTATCAATACAAAGTTAAGAACTCTAAAGGCGCTACATATTACATCACTGCTTCTGACAAATATGTTGATGTTACAGGATCAGTTAAAGCCTCTTCTCCTGCCCCAAAAACAACATCAACTTCTTCAAGCTCCTCATCTATTAAATCCGTGGGAAAAATCAAAATTATCGGTGTATCAAGCGCAGCAATCGTAATGGACAAACCTGATAGAAATAGTTCTAAAAATATTGGCACAGTCAAGCTTGGAAGCACTATTTCAATTTCTGGTTCAGTTAAAGGTAAAAACAATTCCAAAGGTTACTGGGAAGTTATTTATAACGGTAAACGTGGATACATCTCAGGACAGTTTGGTTCAAAAATCTAATTATATTCAATTATCTCGGGGATATTTGTTGATCTAATGTATCAGTGACTATCCTCTTAATTTTAGGAGGTGATGTAATGTCACCTTTCTATATTCATTAAAGGTTGGTGACAAATGGATAACTTTGAGCAAAGCACCATTTCAAGATTAAGTGCACTAGAAGAAAAAGCAAAACACACCAATAACAAGATTGACTCTCTTGAAGAAAGAACAAATGTTATCGGTCGTATCGCAACACTTGTTGAGCAACAAGTCGAAATTAACAAAGACTCTCAAGCGCAATCAAGAGAACAGTTCAGCACTCTTAACGAAATGAGTAACAGTTTAAAAAATCTAAGCAAATCATATGAAAAACTGGACAATCGAGTTGAAATATTGGAACGCTCTGATTCCACTCGTAAAATTGATCCCTCACAGTTTACTAAAGACCTTGTATTCAAGGTGCTACCAAGTGTGGTTGCAACTATTGTCGGTGCATGGTTGCTCATACATTTTGGCCTTAAATAAAATTACAGGAGACGATTAAATGACTAAAATCAACTGGAAAGTAAGACTGAAAAAGAAGACATTCCTTGTTGCGATTTTCTCTGCAACACTTTTATTTGTACAAGCAATTGCCTCTGCTTTCGGATATGACTTGACGGTATTTGGTGAAAATTTGACAGAGAAATTTAATGCACTTCTAACTTTTTTAACTGCAATGGGTATCATTGTTGACCCAACAACTCAAGGTATTTCTGATAGTGAACAAGCAATGGATTATGATTCACCGAGATAAAACCCCTACCCTTCTCGTAATTGAGGAGGGTATTTTTTTCGTTATTTAAGGTAACATTAATCTTCCTTATTCATTTAAATATGATAAAATATTACATATTTAGATATTTAATATAGGAGGGCTTGTGTTGGAGCAGATGATCTCTTCTTCTAAAGTTGGAGTGAAAATAAATGAGTGGTATAAATACATAAGATTATTTAGTGTCCCAGATTCGGAAATATTGAAAGCTGAGGTCGAGGAAGAAATAAGGCATATGAAGGAAGACCAAGATTTATTGCTGTACTATTCTCTCATGTGTTTTCGCCATCAATTAATGCTGGATTACCTTGAACCAAAAACAATGAACGAAGAACGACCTAAAATTTCAGACTTATTAGAAAAGATCGAAAGTAGCCAAACTGATTTGAAAGGGATTCTTGAATATTATTTTAACTTTTTCCGTGGAATGTATGAATTTGAACAATACGAATATCTTAATGCCATAAGCTTCTATAAGCAAGCCGAGAGAAAATTATCACTTGTTGCAGATGAGATTGAGCGAGCAGAATTCCACTACAAAGTTGCAGAAATTTATTATCATATGAAGCAAACTCATATGTCGATGCATCACATTGTTCAAGCAATCGATAGTTATAAAGCACATGAAAACTACACTGTAAGAGTTATTCAATGCTCATTTGTCATCGGTCTAAACTATTTGGATATGGACTTCCCTGAAAAAGCGATCCCTCATTTTAAAGATGCTCTAGATAAAGCAAGAAAAATTGATATGTCACGATTAATTGGATCATCTCTGTACAATCTTGGCTTATGTTCATTTGCTGAGGAAGCTTATGAAAAGGCGGCTGAGTACTTTAAGGAGGGTATTAGAGTATACCAGGATAATGGGTATGAGCACTCAAATCGTTTATTAGACATATTACTTATGTTGACAAAAACCACATTTAAAATGAGAAATCATTCCGAGGGAATTTCTTGGTGTGCACATGGTCTGTCTTTGTCCGAAGATTTAAACGATGAGATCATGGCCAAAATGTTTGAATTCATTCATGCCCTATATGTAGATAACGACAAAGGAAAATTAAATTCGATTCTAAATTATTTAGAATTAAAGTCAATGTTTTCAGACGTGGAGGATTTAGCATCAGATGCAGCGAAGTATTACAATGAAAAAGAAGACCATAAAGTGGCTGTTGCTTATTATGAGAAAGTGCTTTATGCCCGTAAACAAATTCAGAGAGGGGATTGTCTTTATGAAACTTAAGCATGCATCTGTCTTTATTTTAGCCATTGTTTTAATTGGATTTGTAAGCATTTATTTAACTAACACTCAAAAAGATGTCCAAGAAGCACGCAGAGGACATACAGCCAGTATCGTTTTTACTGATGGTCATTCGTATGAAATTGCAAGTAGAGGACATACTTCTTAATGTGTTTTTCTTATACCCCCTCCAAAATGAGGGGGTTATTTTTATGATTTATGTCCCCCAGTAAGTCCAGCTCTGTGAAGTGCAGTTCCTGCGGGTGTATAAGAGACTGCTCTCAGAATGGCTTTCGATCCATACTTGCTTCTAATCCCATCCATTACAAACCCGAGTCTCCTTCTCTTTTCATTATCCACTTCAAATAAACTCAGCTGCTGATTAACATCATCCTCAATATTTGATAACGTAACTGAGATACTTCTCACTGTTTTACCCGAGTAAAACTTATTAAAGAGCATCAAACAGCACCTATAAATGTCCATGGTGATATTTGTGGGAAGATCAATTGTTTTGGATCGGTGAAACCCACCACCAAGCTCATCCTTACTGTAACCAATTCCCAGGCTGATTGTTCGCCCAACTTTATTATGTGTACGAGCCCTTCTTGCAACTTCTTCACAAATTTCCAAAAGAACAGCTTTAATCTCTTCTTTTTTCGTATAATCCCTCAGTAAAATCTGACTCTTGCCAAAACTAATCTGACCCTGCATCAAAGGAGCACCTATTTCAGACAAATCGATTCCATGAGCATGATAATACAACTGGTTCCCCATTATTCCAAATTTCTTCTCAAGCAACTCTAAAGGGAACTTAGCTAACTGCCCTACAGTTGATATTCCCATCCGATTCAGATTTCTTTCCATCCTCCCTCCTATTC